>CAZZZJ010000600.1:0-2283 GCA_964658355.1 Beijerinckiaceae bacterium | reverse complement strand
GCCCTTGTAGACCGGCGACCCGACGACCAGCGCGTCGGCCCCCTCGATCGCCTCGATCACGCGCCGGGCTGGCAGCGAAAGGGCGTCCCGAGACCAGGCCGCGCCCAGGCCGGTGCCGGCATCGACCAAGTCGAACAGGCGTAGATCCAGCCCGCCGGCCGTCGTTGCCGCCTCTGCCACGGCCTCGACCAGGGCGCGGGTCTTCGAGGGGCGCTGGAGGTTCGCGCTGAAGCCCACGAGTTTCGGTCGCGTCATGGTCGAGCTCTCGTTTCACAGTGAGGAAGTCGCGGTGCCTCATCCGGTCGGGTACGGCTCTGGCCGCGACCGCCCCGGACCGTGCCGCGATGTCCTGCAAAGGGTGAGGCGTGCGGTGCATGCGGTCAATAAAACGTTCTTGCAAAAGAACGGATCAGTCGAGACTATCTATGCTCGCAACCGATCGGAGGGGAATTTTCATTCTCATTCCGGGTTGAAGACGCGAAACGACCGATCCATTCGAAGCAAGCAGGGTGCGGTCGTTCTTTTTGAAGAACAATGCGAATTTGTCGCCTGGCGTTCGCCACGGGGATTCGGACGGCTGCCGGCGGCTGAAAACTTTGTTCCGCCGAAGCGTTGTAAAACGGAACTTTCTTGTCCAATCAGTCAGAAAATTGCGCGTTGCTTCCTTTGACCGCCGATGATGCTTCGAGAATACTTGCAAAATTCAGGCGTCATCGAACATTTGAGCCGGTGAACGAGCGCGGGCTGGTTTCGCGGCAGGCTTGAAGAAATGCCGGACACACGAGGAGTCGCATCCCATGACGAGCCACAACGCGACCGAAGAGCCGATCCGCTTCGCCTACTGGGTGCCGAACGTCTCAGGCGGCCTCGTAATCAGCGCGATCCCGCAGCGGACGAGTTGGGATGGCGATTACAACCGAAAACTCGCGCAGATCGCCGAGCAGGCCGGCTTTGATTACGCGCTGACGCAGATCCGCTTCACCGCCGGCTACGGTGCCGAGTTCCAGCACGAATCGGTGGCCTTCAGTCACGCGCTCCTCGCCGTCACGACCAAGCTCAAGGTGATTGCGGCGCTTCTGCCCGGCCCCTGGAACCCGACCATCGCGGCCAAGCAGATCGCGACGATCAGCGAACTGACGGAGAACCGCATCGCCATCAACGTGGTCTCCGGTTGGTTCTCTGGCGAGTTCCGCGCCATCGGCGAGCCCTGGCTCGACCACGATGAGCGCTATCGCCGCTCGGAGGAGTTCATCACCGCTCTGCGCGGGATCTGGACCCAGGAGAACTACACGTTCCGCGGCGACTTCTACCGCTATACAAATTACAATCTCAAGCCGAAGCCCGCGATCACGCCGGAGATTTTCCAGGGCGGCTCGTCGCGCGCGGCGCGCGACATGGCAGCCCGCGTGTCGGATTGGTACTTCACCAACGGCAACACGCCCGAGGGCATCCGGGCGCAGGTCGACGACCTTCGGGCGAAGGCCGCCGCCAACGGCCACGCGGTCAAGGTCGGCGTGAACGCCTTCGTCATCGCGCGTGACACCGAGGCCGAGGCGCGCGCGGTGCTGCAGGAGATCATCGACCACGCCAACCCCGACGCGGTGAACGCCTTCGGCCACGAGGCCAAGAACGCCGGCAAGGCCTCTCCGGAGGGCGAGGGAAACTGGGCGAAGTCGACCTTCGCGGATCTCGTCCAGTACAACGACGGCTTCAAGACCGACCTCATCGGCACCCCCGATCAGATCGCCGAGCGCATCGTGGCGCTGAAGGATGCCGGGACCGACCTCGCGCTGCTGGCCTTCCTGCATTTCCAGGAGGAGGTGGCATATTTCGGCAAACACATCGTCCCGCGGGTGCGGGCGCTCGAAGCGGCGCGCTCGGAGCGCGCCGAAGCGGCCTAAGCGCGCGGTCCGACACAAGGATTCCAAACCTTCCCCCTCGCTGCGGGGGCAGGACGCGGCGCGTGTGCCCCTGTGATCTGGAGAAACCCATGAACATCGCCGTCGACGCCAGCACCCTCGGGAAGGGCGGCATACCCGGGCCGGCCCGCCCGTCCGATCCCGCCCACATCATCCGCGACGACGCCGAAGCGATCCGCGTCGCGCATGCCTTCGCCGCCTCGATCCGCGAGGGCGCCTCGGAGCGCGATCGAACCCACGTCCGGCCGCTGACGGAAGTCGATCGGTTCTCGCAGAGCGGCCTCTGGTCGATCAACGTCCCCCGCGAGTACGGCGGCCCGGAGGTCTCGTACCGGACGCTGGCGCAGGTGATCGCCATCGTCGC
>CAZZZJ010000599.1:0-2297 GCA_964658355.1 Beijerinckiaceae bacterium | reverse complement strand
TCGTGGGCCTGGGCAATCCGGGCAAAGCCTACGCGCGCAACCGCCACAACATCGGCTTCCTCGCGATCGACGAGATCGCGCGCGTCCACCGGGCGAGCCCGTTCCGGCGCCGCTTCCAGGGCGAGGCCGCCGAGGTCTCGTTCGGGGCCGAGCGCGCGATCCTGCTGAAGCCGCAGACCTTCATGAACGAGTCCGGCCGCTCGGTCGCGGAGGCGCAGCGCTTCTACAAGATCGCGCTGTCGGACGTGATCGTCTGCCATGACGAGCTCGACCTCGCTGCGGCCAAGATCCGGGTGAAGCTCGGCGGGGGCAATGCCGGGCACAACGGCCTGCGCTCGATCACCGCCCAGTGCGGCAACGACTATCGCCGCGTGCGCCTCGGCATCGGGCATCCCGGCGACAAGGCGCTGGTGCACGCCTACGTGCTCAACGACTTCGCGAAATCCGAGGAGGCCTGGGTCGAGGACCTGTGCCGGGCGGTGGCCGACGAAGTCGCGCTGCTGGCGGCGAACGAGAACGAGAGCTTCCAGAACAAAGTCCACCTCGCCATGGTCGGCCGCGGCTGGGCCGACGTGAAGCGGCCGGGCGAGAAGGCCGCCAAGAATTGACACGAAAACACGAGGACACGATATCGAAGGCCGTTGGAGGCCGTCCGATGAAGAACGTCACCGTGACGATGGACGAAGCGGTGCTGCGGCGCGCGCGCATCGCCGCCGCGACCGAAGGCAAGAGCCTGTCGAAGTTCATCAGCGAGACGGTCGAACGCCGGATCGGACGCCCGATGACGCAGGCGGAGGCGTTGGAGCGGTTCCTTGCGGGCCCCCCGCTTCATCTGCTCGACGAGAACGGCAAGGCGCCGACGCGCGACCAGATCTACGATGACGATTGATCTGGGTCCCGTGGCCGGCCAGGATTCGATCGAGCCGCGGGTCTTCGTTGATACGAACGTCTTCCTCTATGCTCGCGACGATCGTTTTCCGGAGAAGCAGGCGACCGCGCTGCGATGGCTGGCCATGCTGGCGCAACGGGACCTGATCGTCGTGAGTCCTCAGGTTCTTGGTGAGATCCACGCGGTCATGCTGCGAGGCAAAGTCCCCACCGATCCGGACGAGGCGCGCCGCACGACGCTCGCGCTCGAAGGTTGGTCGCAAGGCGCGACCGACCTTGAGCTGATCGGCGACGCATGGTCTCTGCGCGAACGGACCCGCTTCCAATGGTGGGACTGCATTATCCTCGGTGCGGCGATCCGGACGGGGTGCCGGTTCCTGCTCTCGGAGGATTATCAACACGGCCGTGCGGTCGAGGGCACGACGATCATCGACCCGTTCCGGGTCACGCCCGAGACCATCTTGACGGATTCTTGAGGAATATCATGGGCTTCAAATGCGGCATCGTCGGCCTGCCGAACGTCGGCAAGTCGACCCTCTTCAACGCGCTGACGCAGACGGCGGCGGCGCAGGCCGCCAACTATCCGTTCTGCACCATCGAGCCGAACGTCGGCGACGTGGCGGTGCCCGATCCGCGCCTCGACGACCTGGCGAAGATCGCCTCCTCGAAGGAGATCATCCCGACGCGGCTGACCTTCGTCGACATCGCCGGCCTCGTGCGCGGCGCCTCGAAGGGGGAGGGGCTGGGCAACCAGTTCCTCGCCAACATTCGCGAATGCGACGCCATCGCCCACGTGGTCCGCTGCTTCGACGACGGCGACGTCACCCATGTCGAGGGCAAGGTCGACCCGGGCGCCGACATCGAGACGATCGAGACCGAGCTGATGCTGGCCGACCTCGACAGCCTGGAGAAGCGCGTCTTCGCCCTGGAGAAGCGGGCCCGCGGCGCCGACAAGGAAGCCAAGGAATTCTTGGACCTCGTCAACCGCGCGCTGCCGTTCCTGCGCGAGGGCAAGCCCGCCCGCATGGTCCCGCGCAAGCCCGAGGAGGAAAAGCTGTTCCAGCAGCTCGGTCTGATGACGGCCAAGCCCGTGCTCTACGTCTGCAACGTCGACGAGGGCGACGCCGACAAGGGCAACGCCTATTCCAAGGCCGTGCAGGACCGGGCGGCGGCGGAAGGCGCGCAGGCGGTGGTGGTCTCGGCCAAGATCGAGAGCGAGATCGCGGTGATGCCGGCGGCCGACCAGGGCGACTACCTCGAGGCCGTGGGGCTGGCCGAGCCCGGCCTGAACCGGGTGATCCGCGCCGGCTACGACCTGCTCGGGCTCATCACCTACTTCACCGTCGGCCCGAAGGAGGCCCGAGCCTGGACGATCACCAAGGGCACCCGCGCGCCGGCCGCGGCCGGCG
>CAZZZJ010000598.1:0-2316 GCA_964658355.1 Beijerinckiaceae bacterium | reverse complement strand
TCGGTCATGTCTCGTCTCGATCGTCGAATCGGCGTCACCGCGTGACGCGAGCCTGTGAGGTCACGGACCGCACGGGCATGACAGCGGGAATTGCTGGCCGTGCCCGAGTTCGATGCTGCCGTTCACGCGCGCCGCCGGTGCCGCCGGCGGCGAAGGTCACGTCCGCTTCGGTCCCTGGGGCGATCCGCCCGATCCCCTGCGATCGCGCCTCGCCTCAGCACGGAAGGCCCGGGCCGCTTCGCGTCTCCGATCCGTCCATCGCCAGAAAACCGATCGTGCGCGGACGCGCTTCAGCGTCTCGACGCGGAGATCGTCATGCGAGAACCCGAACGTCTGCCTCTGGATCCTCGACCTCGGAAAAGCGATACGGATGCCGCCACGATCGTATAACGGATACAAAACTCATTTACTGCCAAGCGCACTTTGCGAGGTGATGAACAACATCCGTCTCAACATGAAGTGATCGTGACAGAGATATTAAACCGACTCGATATCCGTACTCTGCACGACCGTCACCGAACCCGTTTCGAAAAACTATCGTAGTTTATTTTTCCGCTATGCAACCACCGATGTCAAATCGGCGCTAAATTTATACTTTCGTGCGCAATCCTTACAGGTGACGCCAAGTCGGCGTCCTCGAACACGGGGGTCGGCATCGACGTCGTCCGGCGGCCCGCGAGGGGGCGCGCGCCGGGTTCCGCTCGGAACTCAGTGCGCGCGGGCGGCGTCGCGGCGCGTCTGAGACGGAGACCGGCCGTACGATCGCCGATACCGCTGACTGAAATCGCTCATGTGAACGAATCCCCATCGCCTTGCGATCTCGGTGATGGAATGAACCGCGTGCTCGGCGGAGATCAGGTCCTGGTGCACGTTCTGCAGGCGTCGGTCGGCGATGAACTGGATCGGCGTCCGTCCGAGTCGTCGACGGAACTTGTCCTGGAGCGAGCGGACGCTGATGCCGGCCGCCGCCGCGATGTCGGCCAAGAGCAAGGGGCCGGAGAGATGGGCCTCGATGTAGTCCAGCGCGGCCTGGAAATGTCGTGGCGATACCGCGCCGACCTTGAGCGAAGCCGCCTTGTCGCGCCTCGGCCAGGCCGAGAGCAATTGATAGGTCACGATCTCCTGAAGCAGCGGCAGGAACAGGTCGCCGTGCTGGTCGATCCCGTCGACTCGATGCTGGATCTGCTTCAGCGTCCAGAACAGGGCCTGCATGCCGGGCGCCGTCATCTCGGCGACCGGTGCGAACGGCTCCAAACCGCCGTGCAGGCCGCCGGTGAGCGCGTCGTTGGCGGCCAGCAGGGCTGTTACCGCCATCGTCCCGCTGAAGGCATGGAACCCCGTCGAGGCCTGGACCTCGCGCAGGTCCTCGAAGCCGACGATCGTGGCGTGGGCCGGGGAGCCGATGATGTCACCGGTCCGGTGGCGGTAGGCGATCCGACCGTTGGTGATGAAGCGGACCGTGAACAGCTCGGCATTGAACTTCGGCTTGGTGACGAATCCGCTCGCGGACCGTGTCTCCCAAAACGACAGGCGGTCGTTCTGACTGCCGACGATGGCGATATCCGGTGCGACCGACCGCCTGACATCGAAGTCGACGGCGATTCCGCCCCGATCGTTAAAGACCTGAAGTTGCCGCAGCGAGGTAATGTTGGCAGCGAGCCGAGCCTGCGGACGCCACTTTCCCGCGTCGATGGATCGTTGAGGTTTCATCCCTGGCAACTTGAAGACCTCAACCGACCCAAACCAGACCAGACCATCGCTTCGCATTCGCGTGGGGAATACCCTTCGCGCCGCGGATGGATCGGTCGGCGCTTCCGGATTCCGGCGCCAATACACGCCCGTTGCGGAAATCGTCCGGTAGACCGTGTCGTCCGCGGCCACAAGACCGACGACGACGTAGGCCGCGCCTCGGACGGCGCTCGCCACCGGACGCGGGTCCGCCCGTCGGTCCTCGCCAGGTCGGGCGCGCGGTGGATGCAGGGCGGCGGCGCCAGGCGGGCGCGCCGGTGCGGTCTCGGCCTTCGCCGCGCCTCGTCCGGCGCGCGCCTCAGCCCTTCAGACGCAGCCGCACCTTCACGACGCCCATATCCTCCGGGTCGCGGGCCTGCGAGAACCCCAAGCGCTTGCACACGGCGAGCATCGCCCGGTTCTCGGCGAGCACCGTGCCCTCGACGGTGCCGATGCCTTCGGAGGCCGCCCAGTCGAGCATGAGCCGCATCAGGGCGAGCGCGAGGCCGGTGCCGCGGGCCTCGGAGCGGACCAGGATCGCGTATTCGCCGCTGGTGCCGTCGGCGTTGGCGTGCAGGCGCACCGCGC
>CAZZZJ010000597.1:0-2319 GCA_964658355.1 Beijerinckiaceae bacterium | reverse complement strand
GCGCAGGCCGTGCTTCCAGCCCTCCATCAGGGCCTCGAAGATGTTGCCCTCGTCCATCTCGGCATCGCCCACCAGCGCCACCATCCGGCCCTCCGGCCGATCGAGGCCCCAGCCGTGGGCGCGGACGTAGTCCCGCACCAGCGAGCCGAACAGCGTCTGCGCAACGCCGAGGCCCACCGAGCCCGTGGAGAAGTCGACGTCGTCGGTGTCCTTGGTCCGGGACGGGTAGGATTGCGCGCCGCCGAAGCCGCGGAAGTTCTCCAGCTTGGTGCGGGTCTGGTTGCCGGCGAGGTACTGGATCGCGTGGAAGATCGGACTGGCATGGGGCTTGACCGCGACGCGGTCCTCCGGACGCAGAACCGCGAAATAGAGGGCCGTCAGGATCGTCGCCAGCGAGGCGGAGGAGGCCTGATGCCCGCCGACCTTCATCCCGTCGGCGTTGGGGCGGACGTGGTTGGCGTTGTGGATCATCCAGGTGGAGAGCCACAGGGCCTTGCGCTCGAGAGCGGTCAGGTAGGCAAGACGCGGGTCGCTGTGCATCGGGCTCAAGCCTCATGGACGATCACGGGATCATGCCCGCACGCCAAGGGTGAGAATTGCCAATCTCGGCGATTCAACCCTAAATTTCAGTGGTATCCGCCAATCCGGCGCCGATTTGGGGTGAAGTCATGCAGGAACGGCGGATCGATGCGATCGACCGAAAGATCTTGGCCGAGCTGCAGCGCGACGGCCGGGTCACGATCCTCGACTTGGCTGCCCGCGTCGGCCTGTCGGCCTCGCCGTGCCTGCGCCGCATCCGGATGCTGGAGGAGGCCGGCATCCTCAAGGGCTACGTCGCCTTGGTGGATCAGGCCAAGGTCGGGCTGCCGATCAGCGTGTTCGCGTCGGTTAAGCTGGAGCGCCAGCGGGAAGAGGAACTCGACCGCTTCGCGGAAGCCGTGGCGCGCTGGCCGGAGGTGGTGGAGTGCTACCTGATGACCGGCCGGCACGACTATCTCGTGCGCGTCGTCGTGCCGGATCTGGCCGCCTACGAGCGTTTCCTGAAGGACAAGCTGACCCGCCTCGACGGCGTCGGCTCGATCGAGTCGAGTTTCGCGCTGGGGCAGGTCAAGTACACCAATGTTCTTCCGCTCTAGACGGCTGCCCCGGGTGCAGCGACCAGACGTGAAGTCGGCGTGCCCGTCGTCCGAAGTCTTCCAGCGGGAAGGACGGTCCCGAACCCGTCAGAGGTCGTTCGGTCGAGCGATCTCCCACGGGTCTTCGAACACATGTTCCTCGAGGTTCGAGCCGGCGCCGCCGCGGTCGATCACGAGGAAATCCTGGGGTGCGCCGAACGGCGTGAGCACGCCGTGCCAGGTGCCGACGGCGTAGCAGACCCCCTGGCCGGGCGCCGTGACGAACGCCCGAGGCCGGCCGGGTCCGTCACCCGCGTCCGGGCAGGCCACGACGAGGAACGGGGCCGCGTTCAGGGGAACGAAGGCCTGACTTCCGAGCGGGTGACGCTCCACGAGGGTGAGGCGGTGCGGCAGCGCATAGGGTTGTGCCTCCACCAGGCCGATCACCACCTCGGCCCCCTCACCCAGGGCTCGAACCTGCGCGAGATCGTGGAAGCGGCGCGCCTTGCCGGCATTCATCGGCCGGGGCGCGACCGTTTCCTTGTCGATGACCGTGCCGAAGGGCGCGAAGGCCTCCCGCGTCAGCGGCTCGACGATGATCCGGCGCTCGCTCATCGGGCCGACCGGAACGGTGCGAGCGCGGCGTGGCGGTTGACGTCCTTGTAGAGCAGATAGCGGAACGGGCCGGGGCCGCCGGCGTAGCAGGCTTGCGGGCAGAACGCGCGCAGCCAGAGGAAGTCGCCGGCCTCCACCTCGACCCAGTCGCGGTTCAGCCGGTACACCGCCTTGCCCTCCAGAATGAACAGACCGTGCTCCATCACGTGCGTCTCCTCGAACGGGATCGAGGCACCCGGGCGCATGGCGACGATGTTGACGTGCATGTCGTGGCGCACGTCGTCGGGCGCGACGAAGCGGGTCGTGGCCCAGGCCTCGTCCGTGCCGGGCATGGCGATCGGATCGACCGCGGATTCGTGGGTGACGAAGGCCGGCGGCACCTCGATGCCCGGCACGCGTGCGTAGGCCTTGCGGATCCAGTGGAAGCGGGCGGGGTCGGCCCCGTCGTTGCGCAGGCTCCAGGTCGCGCCGGGCGGCAGAAAGGCGTAGCTTCCGGGGCGCAGCGCGTGCGCCTGGCCGTCGAGGATGAGGCGCGGGTTGCCGCCGACCACGAACAGCACGCCCTCGGCGTCCGGGTCGGGCTCCGGCC
>CAZZZJ010000596.1:0-2320 GCA_964658355.1 Beijerinckiaceae bacterium | reverse complement strand
CGACCCGACCTTCGCGGACGATTTCGCCCGGCTGCTCACGGTGAAGCGCGAGATCTCCGAGGACGTGGACGAGACCGTGCGCGCCATCATCGCCGGCGTGGTCCGGCGCGGCGACGCGGCGCTCGTCGATGATACGCGCCGGTTCGACCGCCTCGGCGACGACTTCACCGCCGCCGCCCTGCGGGTCACCGATGCGGAGATCGCCGCGGCACGCGCGGCCTGCCCGGCCGAGGCGCTGGAGGCGCTGACGTTCGCCGCCGCGCGGATCGAGGCATTTCATGCCGAACAGGTTCCGGGCGACCGCCTGACCACCGACGCCCTCGGCGTCACCTCGGGTTGGCGCTGGACCGCGCTCGAATCGGTCGGCCTCTACGTGCCCGGCGGCACGGCGAGCTACCCGTCCTCGGTGCTGATGAACGCGATCCCCGCGCGCGTCGCCGGCGTTCCACGCATCGTGATGGTGGTCCCGATGCCCGACGGGCAATCGAACCCGCTGGTACTCGCCGCCGCCCATCTCTCGGGCGTACACGAGGTCTACCGCGTCGGGGGGGCGCAGGCGGTGGCCGCGCTCGCCTACGGCACCGAGACGATCGCCCCGGTGGCCAAGATCGTCGGCCCCGGCAACGCCTACGTCGCCGCGGCCAAGCGCCGGGTGTTCGGGCAGGTCGGGATCGACATGATCGCCGGTCCCTCCGAGGTGCTGATCCTGGCGGACGGCCACGCCAACCCCGACTGGATCGCCGCGGACCTGCTCGCCCAGGCCGAGCACGACGTCGCCGCCCAGTCGATCCTGATCACCGACAGCGCGGACCTGGCCGAGGCCGTCGAGGCCGCGGTCGAGCGGGCGCTGACCACCTTGCCGCGCCAGGACATCGCCCGCGCGAGCTGGCGCGACTACGGCGCGATCGTCCGGGTGAGACACTTCGACGAGGCGGTGCCGCTGGTCGACCGGCTCGCGCCGGAGCACCTGGAGATCGAGACGCAGGACGCCGAGGCGCTCTCCCGGAAGATCCGCAATGCCGGGGCGATCTTCCTCGGCAGCCACACCCCGGAGGCGATCGGCGACTACGTCGGCGGCCCCAACCACGTGCTCCCGACCGCGCGCTCGGCGCGGTTCTCGTCGGGCCTGGGCGTGCTCGACTTCATGAAGCGCACCACGATCCTGGCCTGCACGCCGGAGAGCTTGCGGGCGCTCGGCCCTGCGGCGATAACCCTGGGCCGGTCGGAGGGCCTCGAGGGGCACGCCCGCTCCGTCGCGATCCGGCTGAACCTTTGAAGGCACACGTACGATGTCGGAGGGCCAAGGCGCCGCGAAAGCGGCCGGCACGCAGGCCGGGACGGGAACGGACCGCCTGATCGCGGTGACGCTCGACGAAGAGTCGATCGGCCGCGGCAACCCCGACCAGGAGCACGAGCGCGCCATCGCGATCTTCGACATCCTCGAGGACAACCACTTCGCGATTCCCGGCCGCACCGGCCCCTACGCGCTCAACCTCGGACTCGTGGAGAACAAGCTCTCGTTCGCGATCCTCTCCGAGACGGCCGAGCCGGTGATGACCCACCTGTTGTCGCTGACCCCGTTCCGCCGGGTGATCCGCGACTACGAGATGATCTGCGAGAGCTACTACAACGCCATCCGCACCGCCTCGCCGACGCAGATCGAGGCGATCGACATGGGCCGGCGCGGCCTGCACAACGAGGCCTCGGAGACCCTGAAGGAACGTCTGGCCGGCAAGGTCGACCTCGACCACGACACCGCGCGGCGGCTGTTCACGCTGGTCTTCGCCTTGCACTGGAAGGGCTGACGTGGCGTCAGGCCGCCCGCGCCCGTACCGCCGCTGAAGGCCCCTGCGCGATGGACGTCGTCGTCCCGCCTCCGATCGGCGACCTGAAGCCCGGCGAGCTCGTCGTGCCGCGCAAGCGCCGGGTGCAATCGGTGCTGTTCATGTGCAACTTCAACGCCGTGCGCTCGCCCGCGGCGGAGGTGATCGCGCGCCACTATTTCGGCAAGTCGATCTATGTGCAGTCGGCCGGCGTGCGCTCGGGCGAGCCCACCGACCCGTTCATGATCGCGGCGCTCGACGAGATCGGCATCGACGCCGGGAAGCACCGGCCCCGCACCATCGAGGAACTCGACGAGTGGGAGGGCCTGAACTTCGACCTGATCGTGACGCTGGCCCCCGAGGCGCACCACAAGGCCCTGGCGATGACCCACACGCTGGCGGCCGACGTCGAGTACTGGCAGACCGCCGACCCGACCATCCTCCAGGACGCCTCCCGCGAGCAGCGCCTCGACGCCTACCGCGACGTGCGCGACGGG
>CAZZZJ010000595.1:0-2333 GCA_964658355.1 Beijerinckiaceae bacterium | reverse complement strand
ACCGCGCGGGCCCAGACGGCGTCGATGCGCCCGTCGATCAGCGCGGCGATGGCGAAGGCGAAGGTGATCGAGAAGCCGACATAGCCGACGTAGAGCAGCGGCGGATGCACCGCGAGGCCGAAATCCTGCAGCAGCGGGTTGAGGTCGTTGCCCTCCACCGGCGCCGGCACCGCCCGCGTGAACGGGTTCGAGGTGGTGATGACGAACAGCACGAAGACGAAGGTGATGAAGCCCTGCACCGCCAGCGTGTTGGCGCGCAGCACCGGCGGCACCGACTCCCGCGCCACCGCGACCATCGCGCCGAACAGCGTGAGGATCAGGATCCAGAGGAGCATCGAGCCCTCGTGGTTCCCCCAGACGCCGGAGAGCTTGTAGATGAACGGCTTCGTCGTGTGCGAGTTCTCGACGACGTTCTGAACCGAGAAGTCGGACGTGGCGTGGGCGTAGGTGAGCGCGGCGAACGCGAACAGCACGCAGGCGAAGGCGCCGAGCGCCGCCGGCGTCGCCACCTGGCGCAGGGCGGCATCGCCCGAGCGGGCGGCCCAGATCGGCATCACCGCCTGGACCAGGGAGAGCGCCAGCGCCAGCGCCAGCGCGAAATGTCCGACCTCGACGATCAAGCGGCGGTTCCTAGCATCAATGACATCGGTTCAGCGCTCGCTGCGCGCGCCGAGGGTCGGGGGCGCGGCGTCGGCAGCCTTCGGCGCGCCGCCCTTGACCACGCCGTTGCCGTCCTTCCCGCCGCCCTCCTGCCAGCGCCCCTGCGCCTTCAGGGCGTCGGCGACCTCGCGCGGCATGTAGGATTCGTCGTGCTTGGCGAGCACGGTGTCGGCCCGGAAGATCCCGCCCGGCTCCAGGGTGCCCTCGGCGACCACGCCCTGCCCTTCGCGGAACAGGTCGGGCAGCAGGCCGGTATACTGCACCTGCACCGTCGCGTTGGTGTCGGTCACGGCGAAGTCGACCGTCTGGTTCGGCCCGCGCTGGAGCGAGCCGTCCTTGACGAGGCCGCCCAGACGGAAGCGGGTGCCGGGGCCGACCCCTTGAGCCGCCACTTCGGTCGGGGAGCGGAAGAACACGATCGAGCCGCTCATCGCCGACAGGATGAGCCCGACCGCGAGGGCCAGGACGGCGCCGCAGACGGCGATCAGGATCAGGCGGCGGCTCTTGCGCGTCACGAGTGGGTCCGTCCCCGGCGGGTGGTCCGGCACCCGGCGCCGACCGCGTGAAGGTCGGTCCGGCACCGGGCCGTTCTCATTCTTATCCGATGGGATGTCGGACGCGACGCGTCGCGGGTCAAGTCGGCGGTGCCGGGACAGATCGTCAGGGGCGGGCCGGAAGGCCGAGCTCCTTGGCCAGGGTGTCGAGCCGTTCGGCGGCGCCGGGGTCGGCGGCGAGCGCCATCCGGGCGCGGTTCAGGACCTTGCCGGCCTGCTCCGGATCGCCGAGTGCGCTGTAGGAGCGCACCAGACGGAGCCATTCGTCCACGCTGCCGCCCTTGGCCGCGAGTCGACGGTCGAGGCCGGCGACCATGCCGCGGATCGCGGCGTCGCGCTCGGCCGGCGGCATCGCCGTCACCGCGGCGGCCGCGGATTCGGTCTCGGCGCGGGCTTGTGGGGTCGCCGTGTTCAGAGCGGCCGGCGGCGAGCCGCCCCGCTCCTCGAGCGCCTTGCTCTCGGCAGCCTTGCCGGAGAGGCCGAGATCGTGCGCGCCGGTTTCCAGGCTCGCGAGGGCGGCGGGATCGGATTTCAGGGCGGCGCGGGCACGCTCCAGGACGGCCTGGGCCCGTTCGGGCTCGCCGAGGACGCCGCGGGAGCGGGCGAGGCGAAGCCACTCGTCGACGGTGCCGCCCTTGGCGGCGAGGCGCTCGTCGAGCCCGTCGACCATGCCCTGGATCGCGGCACGCTGCTCCGGCGGCAATCCGGGTGCGGCCTTCGACGGCGTCCCGGAGAGCTGCGGCGCGGGCTCGCCCCTCAGCCGCGCCAGGTTCTCCCGCACCAGGCCGAGCCAGGGCGCGTCCGACGGGCTGGTGTCGTTCAGCGCCGTGAGCTGCCGGATGGCCTCCGGCGTGTCGCCGGCCTGCTCCGCGGCCCGCGCGAGGTAGAAGCGGGGCTTGGGGGCCTTCGGATCGAGAACGAGGGCGCGCGCGAGCGCGGCCTTGGCCTCGTCGGGCACGATGCCGTTGCCGGCGGCCACCATGGCCTCGCCCCAGTCGGACAACGTCTCGGCGGTCTCGCCCTTGATCCGAACGATGGCCGCGTAGGCCCGCGCCGCGTCCTCGAACCGGCCGAGCCGCATGTAGACCGGCGCCAGGACGGCCCAGCCGCGTGCGTCGT
>CAZZZJ010000594.1:0-2346 GCA_964658355.1 Beijerinckiaceae bacterium | reverse complement strand
TCCAACGTCCAGGGCGACCGCACCGTCGGCATCAACGAGAAGCCGCCGGCCGCCTTCCTCGACGCGCTGGAGCACGAGTTCGGCTTCGCCGCCCCGCGGCGCCACGGCCACAACGTGCTGGCCGCCATCGGCGCGATGCTCGACGGCACGGCGAAGGCCTTCATCGGGCTCGGCGGAAACTTCGCCCGCGCCACGCCGGACACGGCGCTGGTGGCCAAGGCGCTGCGGTCCTGCGACCTCACCGTCCACATCGCGACGAAGCTGAACCACTCGCACCTCGTGCCGGGCAAGGTCAGCTACGTGCTGCCCTGTCTCGGGCGCACCGAGATCGACCGGAACGTTGCCGGCAAGACCCAGATCGTGACCGTCGAGGATTCGATGAGCATGGTCCACGGCTCGGGCGGCATCAACAAGCCGGCCTCGAAGGAGCTGCGCTCCGAGATCGCGATCATCGCCGGCATGGCCGCGGCGACCGTCGGCTCCGCACGGGTCGACTGGGCGGAGATGGCGGAGGATTACGACCGCATCCGCGATCGGATCGAGCGCACGATACCGGGGTTTGCCGGCTACAACGTCCGGGTGCGCCGCCCGCGCGGCTTCATGCTGCGGAACCTGGCGGCCGAACGGGTGTTCGAGACGGCGACCGGCCGCGCCACCTTCTCCGCCGATGCGCTGCCGGAGGCGACCGAGCACCAGGTCGCGACGGGCGCGGAGAACACCTTCGTGCTGCAGACCTTCCGCAGCCACGACCAGTACAACACCACGATCTACGGCCTCGACGACCGCTACCGCGGCGTCTACGGCGAGCGCCGGGTGATCTTCTGCCACCCGGACGACCTGTCGACCTTACGCGAACGCTTCGGCGAGCGGGTCGACGTGGTCGGCCTCCACGCCGACGGGACGGCGCGCATCGCCGAGGATTTCCGGCTGGTGCCGTTCGACATGCCGCGCGGCAGCCTCGCCGGCTACTATCCCGAACTCAACGTGCTGGTGCCGCTCTCCACCTTCGGCCGGGAGAGCGACACGCCGACCTCGAAATCGGTGCTGGTGACGGTGCGGCAGCGGGCAGCGGTGGCCGCTTGAGCGAGGCCGACGACGCCGCGATCCTCGCGCTCGTGGCGGCGATGGCGCGGTGGCGGCCGGACCTCGAACCGCTCGATGCCACCCTGCTGGCGGCGGCCCATCGCGGTCTGATCGCCGACAGCCGCAGCCTCGCGAAGGTCTTCGGCGTCGCCCACGCCCACGCCCTGCGCGCGCTCGCCTCCGTGGAGGAAGCCGGGCTCGTTGCGGTCACCCGACGCGACGCCCGGTCGAGCCGGGCCCATTACGTGCTCACGGAGAACGGGTTCGCTCTCGTCGGCGAGGCGGACATGCAAGCGCCGAGCTGACATGCTCATACACCGATTCAAGTTTCGGCTCAGATAAAGCGCAGCGGCATCGCACGAAAACACGCCGCGGATTCCGACGAAACCTCGCAGCGGTGACCACGTTCCTGCGCGGACCGGCGGCACGCCTGTGAGATATGCAATATTCGTATGATGGGCATTCCGCATCCCATCGAAAAATGCGACGTTGACTCTTGATCGGGATGCGCTCCGGGGAAGGAAGAGGGCATCGCTGCGTTGGTTCGGCGCAGACATCTACTTTCGATCGAGCGACCTGCCGTCGGCCGCCTCATTTAAAGCCAGGGCTGCTGTCCACATGGGATGGCATCTTCCTGTCGGAGGAACGACTAGATGACCGACGTCAAATCGGATGCCTGCCGTGTGATCGGACGCATCGCCGAAGCGCTCGGCACCGACGTCTCCGATCTGTATGGCGAGGGCGACCCAATGATTCAGCGCGCGCGCGAAAGTTTCGAGCTGATCAGCATCTTCGAGATGCTCGAAGATGCTGGCGACCGTCGAGCGTGCCTCGATTTCGTCCGCGCGACCGCAGCACGGGGAAGGCTTTGATCGACGTACCGTCAGTGCGACTGTGTCGCGTGCGAACCCGCTTCATGTCCGGCGAGGAGCCTGCCGAGTTCAAACAGCATCGCATCGATCAGCGTGCGGAGAACCGGCGAGTCCAGTCCTTGAGCCAGGGGACGCAGGTCGATCAGGGTATCGGCGATCCGCGCGATCGCCCTCACCGCCTGATCGGCCGACGCGGCGTCGAATGCGCGGCTGGCGGTGATGTCGGCGACGATGCCGATACAACGCGCACCCACGCCCTCTTCGCCGGTCTCGACCCGTCCGCGGGCCATGACCCAATGCGTCGCCCCGGCTTTGTCGCATGTCCGGAACTCGGTATCGAAGCGGCCCTTGGTGGCATGGGCCTCATCGACCAGGCGGCGAACATAGGCGC
>CAZZZJ010000593.1:0-2362 GCA_964658355.1 Beijerinckiaceae bacterium | reverse complement strand
GTCTCGAACTTGAGGTGGACCTGCTGCAGCATGTCGCCGGACCCGGTCCAGCCCATCAGCGGATCCGTCTCCCGCGGCGCGGTCTGGTCGAACTCGAGGTGCCAGAGCTTGGTTCGGGCCGTCCCCGACTGGGAGGCGTCCTTGGACGGCTGGAAGATGCGGGCGCTCGACATGGCCGTCAGACAAAGCTCCGGAGATCGATGGTCGGGGCGATAGGATTCGAACCTACGACCACCTGGTCCCAAACCAGGTGCGCTACCAGACTGCGCTACACCCCGACACGCTCGCGCGCCCTTCGGCTCATAGGATCATTGCGGCGGTC
The DNA here is from genome assembly GCA_964658355.1 of Beijerinckiaceae bacterium. Taxonomy (GTDB): domain Bacteria; phylum Pseudomonadota; class Alphaproteobacteria; order Rhizobiales; family Beijerinckiaceae; genus Methylobacterium. The sequence continues at coordinate 2,040 of CAZZZJ010000593.1, read as the reverse complement.
GAGCAAGGTTCGATCGCGTCGCGGCCGCTAGACGCGGATGTCGAGAACCTTCCGCTCGCTCTCGGTGACCGCGCGCAGGACCGCCGCGTTGGCGGTGAACGCGGCCTTGTCCGCGATCAGCTGGACGGCCGCGCTCGACAGGTCCACCTGGGTGGCGCTCGGCAGGCTCGTCCCGATATCGACCACGCGCTCGGCGGTGCCCGCGAAGCTCCGGGACGCGGCGGCGAGGCCAGTGCTGCTGATCGACGTTGCGCTGATCACGGATCGTCTCCTCGATGCGGACGACCTAAGCATGCCGGCCGTGAACGAAGGAGCCGCGAAACGCCCTGCATTTGATCGTTTGCGGCGCGCTTGACCCGAAGCGGGCCAGAGCCCACGTCGGTGGTCTGCCCCGAAGCTCGGGCCGCCGACCGCTGAAGGAAAACCGATGATCGATCTCTACTACTGGCCGACCCCGAACGGTCACAAGGTGACGATGTTCCTCGAGGAGGCGGCCCTCCCCTACACGATCAAGCCGGTGAATATCGGCAAGGGCGAGCAGTTCGATCCCGGCTTTCTCAAGATCGCCCCGAACAACCGCATGCCGGCGATCGTCGATCACGCGCCGGCGGGCGGCGGCGCGCCGATCACCCTGTTCGAGTCCGGCGCGATCCTGCTCTACCTCGCCGAGAAGACCGGACGGTTCCTGCCCGCCGACCTCCGCGGCCGGCAGGACGCGCTGCAATGGCTGTTCTGGCAGATGGGCGGGCTCGGGCCGATGCTCGGCCAGAACCACCACTTCTCGCAATACGCCCCCGAGAAGATCCCCTACGCGATCAACCGCTACGTCAACGAGACCAACCGCCTCTACGGCGTCCTCGACCGGCGGCTCGCCGACCGCGACTACGTCGCGGGCGCTTACGGCATCGCCGACATGGCGGCCTATCCCTGGATCGTCCCGTGGGAGAAGCAGGGGCAGAATCTCGACGAGCACCCGAACCTCAAGCGCTGGTTTCTCGCGATCCAGGAGCGGCCCGGCACGAAGGCCGCCTACGCGCGGGCGCCGGAGGTCAATCCCGAGCACGGCAAGACCATGAGCGAGGATGCCAAGAAGGTGATGTTCGGCCAGACGGCGGGGAACACCAAGCGCTGAGGCAACCTTCCCTCCCCCCTGCGGGGGAGGGAGATCCGCGTCACCGTCTCAGTTGATCAAGCCGCACCGGCGCCGCGTGCGGCCGCGTCGCCAGCATCCCGTCGATCAACGCCAGCACCTCGGGCCGGCCGCAATTGGCGGCGGGCTCGAACGGGGTCCAGGTCTGGGCGAAGTCGAGGCGGGCGAACACGTCGCGGTAGTGGCGCAGCTCGTTCGTCGTCAGCGGCACGCCGCGCACGAAGGCCTTGTGCGCCGAGATCGTCACGGCGCGGCGAAAGTCGTTCGGGTCGAGCTCGAACTTGAGCGCGTCGCCGCAGAAGCAGATCTTCCGCCGGCGGTCGAACAGCACCGCGTGGCCGTCGAAATGGCCCGCCGTCCGGTGCAGCTCCAGGCCCGGCAGCGGCTCGAGGAAGTCGTCGTAGGGCCACGAGACCTGGAGCGCGGCGCTCCAGGTGAAGTCGGCGGCCGGCAGGCAGAGTTCCGGGTCGAAGCGGTCCTGCAGCTGGACCAGCGCGCCATAGGCATGCGGATGCGAGGCCGAGAGCACCTGCATCCCGCCCAGGCTCGCGATGTGGTCGAGCGCCGCCTCGCTGAAGACCGGGCAGCCCTCGAAGCCCATGTTCCCGGCATCCGTAGTGATCAGGTAGCTCGACGGGCCGATGCCGGAGACCGGCTCGTTCCAGAACCGCCAGATCCCCGGCTCCAGTTCCTGCCAGTGGCAGGGGAAGCGCTCCTGCGCCTCCCGCTTCGTCCAGAACCGCCAGCCGTCCTGCGGCACCACGTGGCGCGCGTCGAGGCACATCGGGCAGGCGGCCGGGGTCTCGAAATGGCGCTGCCAGAAGCCGCAATTGTCGCAGACATAGGCCGGCAGATCGAGGGCGCCGGCGAAGGGCAGGTATCCGGGCACG
>CAZZZJ010000592.1:0-2374 GCA_964658355.1 Beijerinckiaceae bacterium | reverse complement strand
CGATTGTTGCGGCGGGGCGACAGGCTCCGCCAAACCACGGCCCATGTGCTGCAGGTGCTTGTCACCCGCCGGCCCGGTGCGCAGGGTCGACGGCAATGATCCGCTCCCGCGACTCCGAGGCCCGCATGCGTCGCCTGTTCCTGCCCGCCGCCCTATTGCTGGCAGCAGCCGCCTCGGCCTGCGCGCCGAATCCGATCATCGCCCGCGACCCGATCCCGGCGCCGGGTCCCGACGCGGCCTTCGCCTGCGACTCGCGCCCGACGGTGGTCCACGCCTTCGACACCACGTGCACGCCGATCGCCCGGCAACCGGCGGTCGTCCTGCGTTCAAAGGGCTGATCCGCCGGATCGCCCGGCAAGATTTTCCGGGACGAAGGCACGACCCGCGCGTTGCGGTCACGGACACGGGCGAGAGCGTCGGGCATGATGCCCCGACGTCGGGCGCCGGCCCCTTAGCGACGGAGTACGCAATGAACACTCTCCTCCGACACGGTCTCGCCACGGGCCTGTTCGCGCTCGTCGGCGCCGGCGCCGCCGAGGCCCAGTCCGGAGCCTACGTGTTCCAGGGGCCGGACGGCCCGACGGTGCTGCAGGTCGACGCGGCCGACCGCCCGATCGTCCCGCCCTCGCGCCCCGATCTCGCGGTTCCGGCGATCGCCGTGCCGCAGGTGATGAACGGCGGCGGCTTCGGCATCACCGGCTTCAACTATTACGACAGCGCCCTGATGGAGGGTCGCGCCGATCCCCGCGGCAAGCGGCGCTACGTGCTGTCGCCGGCCTGGATCGCAGGCTACGGCCAGCATTGAGGCCTTGACGATCCAGACCTGGACGCGACCCGGCGATGCCGCCGGTCGGGTTCAGGCCTTCGAGGGGTCCTGGCCCCAGCCCATCAGCGACAGCCTCCACGCGGGTTCGGGATCGTCGCGGGACTTGCCGCCCTTCATCATGTGCCGGCGGTCGTAACCGGCGACCTTGCGCCCGTGGCCGTCATCGTCGTCCGTGAGATCGGCGTTCTTCCCGGCCTCGATCTCATCGATGCGGCAGCCCTCCTCGTACCCTGTCGCCTCGCCGCGTTCGGCCTTCTGCCCGACGGACGTGACCGGCCTCGGACCCCGCGCTGCGTCGAGGCGGTGGAGGTGACGTTCACCACCGCGTGGAAGTGCTGCCGGGGCTGATCCCGCAAGAGCCGCCCGTCGTTTCGCCGGCCCAGGCGCCTTGGGGCGGCCCACGATCATTCACGCCGTGACGGGCCCAGCCGTTTACAGGGCTCGCCTCCGCCGGTATCACCCCGCTCGACCTCTTTGAGCCTCAGACACAAGCGACACACCCTCGAAATGCGCGCCGAGATCGAGCAAGCCTCGGATGCCGCCAAGCAGTCGATCGGACTGCTGAGGAGGCATCTTTGACTGGGATACCGTCGATAAACGCCTCGCGGAACTGAACGCGGCGTCCGAGAACCCGGAACTGTGGAACGACGCCGACGCCGCGCAGAAGGTGATGCGCGAGCGCCAGCAGCTCGACGAGGCTGTGGCCGCGATCCGCAAGCTCGAGCAGGACCTCGACGACGGGGCGATGCTGATCGAGCTCGGCGAGACGGAGGGCGACGAGGCCTCGATCCGTGAGGGCGAGGCCGCGATCCTGGCCGTCGAGAAGGAAGCGGCCGGCCGGCAGGTCGAGACGCTCCTGTCGGGCGAAGCCGACGGCTTCGACACCTATCTCGAGGTCCATGCCGGCGCGGGCGGCACCGAGAGCCAGGACTGGGCCAACATGCTCCAGCGCATGTACGGCCGCTGGGCCGAGCGCCGGAAGTACAAGGTCGACATCGTCGAGTGGTCGGACGGGGAAGAGGCCGGGATCAAGGGCGCCACGCTCCTGATCAAGGGCCACAACGCCTATGGCTGGCTCAAGACCGAATCCGGTGTGCACCGCTTGGTCCGGATCTCGCCCTACGATTCGAGCGCGCGGCGGCACACCAGCTTCGCCTCCGTCTGGGTCTACCCGGTGATCGACGACCGGATCGAGATCGAGATCAAGGAATCCGACTGCCGCATCGACACCTACCGGTCGTCGGGCGCCGGCGGCCAGCACGTGAACACCACCGACTCGGCGGTGCGCATCACCCACAACCCCACGGGGATCGTGGTGGCGTGCCAGCAGGAGCGATCGCAGCACAAGAACCGGGCCACCGCCTGGAACATGCTGCGCGCCCGGATGTACGAGGCGGAACTCAAGAAGCGGGAGGAAAAGGCCAACGCCGAGGCCGCCTCCAAGACCGATATCGGCTGGGGCCACCAGATCCGCTCCTACGTTCTGCAGCCCTATCAGCTGGTGAAGGACCTGCGCACCGGCACGCAGTCGACCGACCCGGACGAGGT
>CAZZZJ010000591.1:0-2377 GCA_964658355.1 Beijerinckiaceae bacterium | reverse complement strand
GGGGCGAGGGCCATGACGACGATCATCGAGACGGCCGTGGAGGCACCGGCCGCTTCGCCGGAAGCCCTGCTGAAGGCCGCGGTCTCCGGTTCGAAACCGCCCGAGAGCAAGGTCCCCGAGAGCAAGGCCGCGGCGGGGGCGCCCACGCCGACACCCGTCAAGGCAGGCCGTCGCTTCGATGCGATGACACTGGGGCTTGCGGGGGCCGCCCTCGCGGTCGGTACGGTCCTGGGCGCGGGCGCTGCGATCCTGGCGCCCTCCCGGTCCGAAGGAACCGGGATCGTGCTCGCAGAGATAAGCGCCGCCCTGGAGGCCAACCGCCTGGAGGCATCACGCCTTGCCATCGCATCCGACCGCCTCGACAAGTCGGTCGCTGCCCTCAAGGACGCTTCGGAGGCAGCACGCGGCGAGGCGAAGGCCCGAAACACTGCGCTGACCGACAAGGTCGGCAAGGCCGAGACGGCCCTGCTGGCGAGAATTGCGGTGCTCGGCGAGCGGATCGATCAAGCGGAGAAGGACCACGGCGCACGCCTTGCTGCAGCCGCGCAAGCCGAGAGGCACCCGGCACCCGTCGCGGCGGCCGCTCCGCCGGCACCGGCCACGAAGGCTGAGCCGGTTCAAACCGGAAGCATCACCGAGCCGAAGCCGAAGCCGCTAGTCCTCGATACCTGGGCGGTCCGCGACGTCTACGACGGCACCGCCATGCTGGAGGACCGCCGGCGGCGCCTCGTCGAAGTCACGATCGGGGATGCGATACCGGGGATCGGCCGGGTCGAGGCGGTCGAGCGGCGCGGACGGGAATGGATCGTCGTCACGCGGCAGGGGATCATAACGCCGCAAAACTGGTAGGTCGCGACCGGATCAACCCTCAGCTCGAGGCGATCTGCGTCGGTGTGAGGGTGCCGGCACCGACCGGATAACGCGGCTCGATGGTCATCGGATCGGCCATGGCGGCGGCGCGATCGGCGCGCTGGCGGCCATGCGTGAGGGCACGGGTCTGGGCGATGCGTGTCGGGTGCAGGATGGCCGCCAGCATGGCCTGGCCTTCGAACTGAGACCCGAGGTTTTTGGCGTCGAAGACGGGCATGACCGGCCTTGCAAAGACAGCGGAGCGTCGGCACCGGCGGCCCAGGGAAACTGAGCCGTGCGGGAGTAACGGGGACAACCTGAACAAGTTCCGAATGTTTTGAGATCGAAACGAGTTTTTTACCATTGCATTGAAGCGCGGCGTCCGCCGTGTGAAATCACACGGCGACTTGGGTCTGCGGCAGCTCTCCAGACTACGCATCCGGCTGCCGAAGCATTCTCATGCGCCCGGACACGCCGCCAGGAGTATCCGAGGCACCGCAGGCAGAAGCGATGCGCGGTCGGGACATGTCGAGGCGTGTCTTCGCGAAGAAGCACGCTGCCGTCCGCGAAAGCGAGATGCGGCGGCTCCTCGGCGTCCCCGTGGAGGCCTGCGTTCGGCACCTTGATCCGTCGCACGCCGTTTCGGGCGAGGCGCCCGCGAACGTCGCCGGACAGGCCGGTCGGGTGCCTGGCGGCAGACAGCGTGACGTCGCCGTTCCAGGCCGTCGGCTCCACGGCGAACCCGCTTGCAACCGGACCGCAGGCGTAGGCCGCAATGGGACGGTCGCATGCTTCGTAGCTGTCGCAATAGGGACGGGAATGAGCGCCGGGCCCCCATAACGCGCGTGGCCTTCGCCCGCAGGCGGCTCCCGATGCAACCCGGTGCCGAGGATCAGGCGTCGGGCGATTTCGCCGCCAGCGTAACCGCGACACCGTCTGCGCCAGCCTGGGCGCCCGCAACGTCGGCTTCGTGCCGCTCGACGGTGTCGTGGCGGGTCAGGTCAGCGTGGGTCCGCGCGCGAAGTTCGACCGGCGGCGTGCCGTCATGGGTAAAGACCCTTCAGGCCAGGGGCGCCGCAGCGTTGCACGACGTTTCGTGATCGAAACGCTGCACCGCGTCGCGGAGGCGCCCGAGAACGCGCGCTGCGTTGCGCCCGGCCGGACCGCCTCCGACGTTGATGACGTCGCACATCGGGTCCCCCTTCGACGTCGTTTCCCGGGGGTCGAGCCGAGGTTGCGGACGAACATCTCCGAAAGCGGACACGAAAAAGGGCGCCGCAGCGCCCTTCGTCGTCGTCCGGTACGCGGCCGCTCAGGCGGCGGCGGACTTCACCGGCACGCCCTTCTCGGCGAGGAAGGTCTGGAGCTCGCCCGACTGGAACATCTCGCGGGTGATGTCACAGCCGCCGACGAACTCGCCCTTCACGTAGATCTGCGGAATGGTCGGCCAGTTGGAAAAGGCCTTGATGCCATCGCGGATGCCGGCATCGGCCAGCACGTTCACGCCCTTGAACGGCACCTCGAGGTA
>CAZZZJ010000590.1:0-2380 GCA_964658355.1 Beijerinckiaceae bacterium | reverse complement strand
TCAGGAACACGCCGACCGGCGGCGCCGAGATCGACAGCGCGAGGCAGCCGACCAGTGCCCGGCGCATGAAGCCGAACTCGACGAACGGCGCGAAAGGATCGAACGATAGGAGTGGGTCGATCACGCCGCGGTCTCGCGTGGTTCGGAGGGATCCGGGTGGTGATGCGGCCCGTGGTGTTCATGGACGTGCCGGGGTTCGTCGAGAGCCGGCGCAGCATGGACGTGATCGTGGGCGCAGATCGCGGCATCTTCGTCCCACGCCTCGGAGAGGCGCGTGGCGCGCGCGAGGTTCTGCGGCGACAGCACCGAAGCCGTCGCACCCCACGCGACCGGCTCGCGGGCGAGCAGCAGCGTCTTCGGGAAATGCGCCCGGACCTGGACGAGGTCGTGCAGTGCCGCGACGATCGTCCGGCCCTCGCCATGCCAGGTGCGGATCAACGCGATCAGGTCTGCAGTGGTGCGCGCATCCACCCCGGTGAAGGGCTCGTCGAGGAGGAGGACCTGCGCGTCCTGAAGGATCAGGCGCGCGAACAGCACCCGCTGAAACTGGCCGCCCGAGAGGGTGCCGATCGGCCGCGCCTCGAAGCCGGCCAGGCCGACGGCGTCGAGCGCGCTCAGCACGGCGCTGCGGTGGCCGAGCAGGCTCCGCCACGCGCCGGAGCTGCGCCACAGGCCCATGCTGGCGAGGTCGAGGACGCTCAACGGGAAGCTGCGATCGATTTCGTCCGCCTGCGGCAGGTAGGCCAGGGTGCGGGCCGGCATGCCGCGATGGATCTGCCCGTCGAGGCTCGGAATCTCGCCGATCAGCCCCTTCAGCAGGGTCGACTTGCCGGCGCCGTTCGGGCCGACCAGGGCCAGCAGGTCGCCGCGGCGGATGATGCCGTCGAGGTGGTGCACCGCCGGATGGCGGTCGTAGCCGAGCGTCAGGCCGTCCAGGCGGATGTCGCCGGATGCGACCAGGGACGGGCGCGAAATCATGCGCCGAGCGTCCAGGCGATCGCCAGCCAGAGCGGCCCGGCGAGCGCGGCGGCGAGACCGAGGCGGAACGCGAGGCCGCTGTGGAACAGCGATGCGGCCGGGGCAGCCGGCGGGCGGGATCTGGGGCTCAAAGGGGACGATCTTCGTCGAGGGTGCGCGAACGCCGAGCGCCGATCCGTTGCCCGGATCGGTGGTGTGGCCTATAATTCACGGTGATACACTGTAACACCGGCGGCGTTCAATCGGGACGCCCCGGACGCAAGGATCGGGATGCACGATCACGCCGGGCACGAAGGGGAGGCGTGCGGTGCGGACCACGCCGCGTCGACCATGGCGCGTGCGGAGAAGCTCTGCCGCGACCGGAGCCTGCACTTCACCAAGCTGCGGCACGACGTTCTGCTGGCCGTGGCCGAGACGGGCAAGCCGATGGGCGCCTACGACATCGCCGAGCGCCTGAGCGGCCCCGATCGCCGGGTGGCCGCCGTCTCCGTCTACCGCGCGCTCGATTTCCTCACCGAGAACGGCCTCGTCCACCGCATCGCCAGCCGCAACGCGTTCGTGTCGTGCGCACACGAGCATGACGCGGGGGAGGGGCTGGTGTTCCTGATCTGCCGAAGCTGCGGCGGCATCGACGAGACGACGTCGCCTGAGATCGAGGCCGGGCTCGGGCGCACCCTGGAGCGGGCAGGTTTCCGCCCGGCGAGCCGGATCCTCGAGGTCGAGGGCGAGTGCGGCGCCTGCCACGGACGACAGGCCGACGATCCGCACTGAAACCGGGACGCCGTGAGCTGGGACCTGCGGCTCAGAACGCGTTGCGGTAGGCGCGGCGGGAGAACAGCGTCTGGAACATGATCTGGATGTCGAACCAGATCGACCAGTTGTCGATGTAGTGCAGGTCGTGGTTGACCCGGCGCTCCATGTCCAGATCGGTCAGGGTCTCGCCGCGCAGGCCGTTGACCTGCGCCCAGCCGGTGATGCCGGGACGGACGTTGTGACGGCGGGCATAGAGGGCGATGCGCCGCTCGAAGCTGCGGTCGTGTGCGAGCGCATGGGGGCGCGGGCCGACGAGCGACATCTCCCCCTTCAGGACGTTCAGGATCTGCGGCAACTCGTCGAGGTTGGAGCGCCGCAGGAAGGCGCCGGTCCGCGTGATCCGCGAGTCGTTCCGCGAGGCCTGCTTGAACACCGCGTCGGCCTCGACCTTCATGCTGCGGAACTTGAATACGCCGAAGGGCTGCTGATTGAAGCCGTAGCGCTTCTGCCGAAAGAACACCGGGCCGGGGCTGTCGAGCTTGATCGCCACCGCGACGATCGCGAGCAACGGGCTCAGTGCCAGCAGGGCGATGGTGGCCAGCGTCACGTCGAGCATCCGCTTCACCAGCACCTCGGCCATGCTCAGCGG
>CAZZZJ010000589.1:0-2384 GCA_964658355.1 Beijerinckiaceae bacterium | reverse complement strand
CCACCGGGTTCATCCGATACGGCCGATACAGCGCGTCTGCGGCACGCGAGGAACGCGTGTACTGCGACCTGGCGTTGGGCAGGTGGCGGGAGGTTGGCGAACTCGCGCAGGCAGGCGTGACCCGCACGATTTTGTTGGATGACAACTCATTGTCGGGCGCTACGCTCGAAGCCGGACGTGACATGCTCCTGCTTGAGGGTATGAGGAAAGTGGAAACCTGGGTCGTGCGATTCAGCGGCGAGCGGCGAGAGGGCCAGATGCGGATGGCGAACGGCGGAATCGTGCACCCGCCCTATCTTAACGCCGGCCTGAAGGGTTTCCTGCACAAGACGCCCTACGCCAGGAGTTACTCGCGCAAGGATTACGAAAGCCCGGTCGGCGTTTTCGATACGGCCAGGAGCCGCGTGCTACGCTACCTGCACAACAACGGATTCGCGACGATCTTCGACCGTGAGGGATTCTGAGAGCGAAATGACCGGGCACCAGCAGCTTTCACAGGCCTTTGCTGCCCCCAGCCCCAGCTCCAGGCGGGGACAAGGCATAGACGACGGCAGGCGCGGGACGCCGCGCCTTTCGAGCGACCGCGACTACGTGGTCGGCTATGAGCTCGGAAGCCGGCTTACCCCATCGCCCGCCCCTGGGATGCCGGCGCGCGCTCCCGAACCGACGGGAAGGCGTTGACTGGATCGCCGCTGGTTCAGCTCTACTGCAAGAAGCTGGCACCCTCGAACCTGGATGGCTTCCTGCATGCCGAGCCGGACCATGTCGGTTGGCAGGTCAACGTCGCCAAGGCTTCGCACGATGACCTCTTGCGCGCAGCCGAGGCCGGCGCCGCCATGACCAGGAGGCTGTCGAGCCTCGGCATAATTTCAGTGTTCCTGTTGCATCCCGGCACGGACGCGGCGCGCATGATGGCCTTGCTCGACGCCCTGCGCCCGGACATCTTCCTGGCGAGCGCGGAACGCGACGTCGGCACGCTGATGGCGGTCAAGGCGTCCGGACTGGTCGGAGGGGTCATGGTCCCCGTTTGGCATACCGGTCGCGCGGAATTCGCTCACGACATACGACCCCGTCGAGGAAGCGAGGCGCTACGCAGCCGTAGCCGATTGGTTCACGACAGACACCATCACCGAGGCGGACACACCCGACAGGTTCGGGTGCTCGGGCCGAACGAGCGACTGGCCCGCTCTTCGAGCCGTCGTCGATGCCGTTGCGAAGCCGGTTGTGGCAGCAGGGGAATTCACCCCTGGCAACGTTGCCGACCTTTGGCGGACATGTCGGCCCGCCGGCTTCGACGCGCACACCTCCGTGTGCACGGATGGCCTGCCCGACAGGGCCAAATCATGCGCTTTCGCCACCGCCGTCCGCGCGCTGTCGTGAGCCTCTCAATTCCGATGTCCGATTTCGTCCAGGTGCAAGGCGGGCGCTGCGCAAACTCACGACGCACCGTCACTGCCGGCATTGGAAAGGCGATGAAGAATGCGTTCTAGCGTCACGGGCTGCCAGTCCCAGCAATCGACGCCGACGTCGGTGCTGGCCGCCGTCCCAGGCAGGCTGCCGTGCGAGTGGCCGTAGAGATGGATGTCGCCTCGATGGAGGTGGGGCCAGGTCCGGTGGGCGTAGTGGCTGAGCCAGATCCCCTGCGTGCCGCCTTCGAGAAGCGGGATCTGGATCCGGGCTACGTCGACGACATCCGCATCCCATGGGAGACGCGCCCCGAGCTTCTCGTGGTTGCCACGGACCAGGAACTTGCGGCCCTTGAGGCGGGCGAAGATCCGCTTGGCGTGCGCCTCGTTGCACCGATACGCGAAGTCGCCGAGGTGCCAGACCGTGTCCTCGGCCCCGACGACGGCGTTCCAGGAGGCGACGAGGGTCTCGTCGTGCTCCTGGATCGAGGCGAACGGGCGTGGCGCATGCATCCGTGGGGAAAGGATGCCGGCGTGCCCGAAATGGCTGTCCGCGGTGAAGTGGATCCGGGGCATCTTGCACCTTTCGCGAGAGCGGAGGCGGGCGCGGGGCGCGATCCTCCTGGTCAGGTCCGGGAATCGGGCGTGCGCGACCGCACCGTCACGAAGGGACCCGACGGCGGAGGCGGACGGTGTGGCCGTGGTCGAAACAGGGTCCCCGGGGGAACCAAGCCTCGGGTTGGATCTTCCAACGGCCGCCATCCGTACGAGCGAAGGCCGGCCAGGGCGCCTAAGCGACGGCCGCCTCGGTCCTGCACCGGGCGAGCGGCACCGTCGACGGCATCGGGCGTCCAGAGCGCCGCCAGAGATCGAGGAACTCGCCGAAGTGCCGACGCTCGGCGCGTCCGGCTTCGAGACAGGCCGCGAGGCTGTCCATCGACGCGTTGTGGCCGGCGGCGTCCGTCTTGCCGGTCAGCA
>CAZZZJ010000588.1:0-2386 GCA_964658355.1 Beijerinckiaceae bacterium | reverse complement strand
GTCAACGTGCTGCCCGGGATGCGCTCGGTCTACGCCTGGAAGGGCGCGATCGAGCGGGGCGGCGAGGTCGTCGCGATCGTGAAGACCCGGACGGGGCTGTCGGACGCCGTCGCGGCGGCATTGAAGGCGCGCCACCCCTACGAGACGCCGATCGTGCTGCATCTGAGCGTCGCGGATGCCGATCCGGATACGGTGGCCTGGATTCTCGCCGAGACTCAGGCGCCCCCGGTCGGATAGCTGCGGCCCTTCCAGACGGCCGCGCCGGCGCGCTTGCGGCGCAGCAGGACGTTCCACTGGATCGCCAGCGCGACGACGACGGCCGCCGGATGGAGCGGGATCGTCGCGGCCGGCTCGTCGGTCACCAGGGTGATGGCCGCGCGGGTCGCGAGCGAGACGGCGAGCGCGGCAAAAGCCAGGAACCACGTCGCACCGGAGAGGCTGCCGAACGCGCCGGCGAGCACCAGCACGGCCGGCAGGACGTGTCCGAGGCCGAGCAGGGCGGTCCAGACCGGCAAGGCGACCGGCGTCGCCATGCCCTCGTGGGCGTTCTTCGAGAACCCGGCCCAGCACTGCGAGAAGCCCGTGTACATCCGGCAATCGGCGAGCGCGTGGCCCGCGACGAGGTCGGTGCGGTGGCCGGCCGCGCGCAGCAGCCGCGGCAGCTTCACCCCGTCGTGTAGGAACCGCCGGATCGCGCCGTGGCCGCCGATGGCCGCGTAGGCGTCGCGCCCGATCAGCAGGAGCTGGCCGCAGGCCGCCCCCAGCGCCGGCCGCATCGAGGCGCGCATCATCGCCACCGGAAGATAGCCGACGAGCAGGAAATTGATCATCGGCACGGTGAGCTTCTCGCCGAGCGTGCCCATGACCTGGCGCGGCACGGCGCTGACCAGGCCCGATCCGGTGCGGCGGGCATGGGCGACGAGGCCGGCCGCCGCGAAGGGCTTCAGCAGCACGTCGGCGTCGACGAACAGGAGGTGCGCGCCGCGCGCCGCGCCGGCCAAGTGCGCGCAAGCGTGGTTCTTCCCGGTCCAGCCCTCCGGCAGAGGCGGCACCGCCACGAGGCGCAGGCGCGGCTCGCCGGCTTCCATCCCGGCGACGATCGCGGCGGTGGCGTCGGTCGAGTGATCGTCGCCGACCAGCACCTCGATCGCGACGCCGACGCTGGCGAGCGCCGCCCGCACGGTCTCGGCGATCTGGGCGGCTTCGTTCCGCGCCGGGATCAGGATCGAGACGAGGCCCGCCTCGCCGGCATCCGGCTCGGGCGTGCGCAGGAGCGTCAGGTTCATCGCGGCGAGGATGGCCGGGAGGAGGGCGGCCGCCAGCGCCAGGATCGCGAGGCCGAGGAGCAGAGGATCGGCCATCAGCGACGCGCGTCCTCGGGGTGGGACTGAGACTGGAATTGAGAGTGCGACTGAGAGTGAGCGTGAGACTGGAATGGCGACTGAGGGTGAGACGGTGGTTTGCCGTCGGCCGCCGCCCGGTGCCCGGGCTCGAAGCGGCGCCCGCGCAGGATCGCCGCCAGCCGCCGCCAGCCGTCGTACAGGCCGCCGACACCCTGCCGTCCCGCGACGAGGTCGCGGAACCGTGCCGGGTCGCGGGCGATGACGTCGGCGCTCAGGCGGTCGAGGACGGCGGCGAGGTCGGCCTCCAGCCGGGCGAGGCGCTCGCCGCGCGGCAGGTCGGCCAGGACCCGCCCGGAGACGGGAACACCGAAGGCCACGCAGGCCTCCGCGCCGCTCTCGTCCCAGAACGCGTATTCGAGGGCCAGCGGCACGAACTGGGCGTCCGGGGCGATCTCGGCCAGCCGGGCGACACCGGCGCGCAGGTCGAGGGGCCGGGTGCGCACGTCGGCGAAGCGCCCCTGGGCGGTGATCCACATCATGCTGGCCGGCCGGGCGAGGATCTCGCGGGAGGCGGCCATGAACTGCGCGGCGCCGCGCGGGGTGTCGAGGTCGACGCCGAACGCGCCCATGCGGCGGAAGACGCCGTAGCGTTCCAGCATCCGCGCGTCGAACGGGGCGTAGCTCGACCGCTCGGGGAAGAGCCGACCGGCGAGCAGGATGATCACCGCCGCATCCCACCAGGCCGGGTGGTTGCAGTAGATCACCACCGGTCCCGGGCCGAGATCCGGCGGCGAACCCCAGCGGGCGAGCCGCAGGGCGTTCATGCGCCGCCGCAGGAATCGGTCGAAATAGGCGACCATGAATCGCCACACCATCGGCGAGGCGGGCGGCGGCGCCCGGAAGCGGCGGCGTTCGGGCGCGTCGGCCATGCGCCTCAGGCCCGAACCGGCTCGCCGGTCACGCGGATTCGCGCAGCTGCCCGCGGACGTCGGCGTCGTGGGCGTCGGCGGCGATCCAGCCCGACATCATCACCATCGGCATGC
>CAZZZJ010000587.1:0-2388 GCA_964658355.1 Beijerinckiaceae bacterium | reverse complement strand
GAACACTTCACCTACATCGGCGGTCCCCGCGGCCGATGCGCCTGAAGGTTTCGCGAGCCCGCTCGGGCCTGCATGGACGCGGGGTCGGCAGTGACGGGGCGGCCCGGACCAGTTCTCTGGACCGCTCCCGTGAATCCTGGTGGGCCGGGGTGCTGCAGGCGTGTCGGAGGCGCGGGGAACAGGAACCGCGGACCCGGCGCATGGCCCACACAAGATTCGCCCCGTTCCGGGACGGTCGGACGCGACCGGCTTCGGGTTTCGTTCACGCTCATCGGCAACAGTGAGTACGGGCCGGGGAACCGGTCGCGTGTCACTGCGTTTTGTCGAGCTTGACCATCATGCGGGGGTTCCTCACCAGCGGCGTCAAGGCGATCCTGGCGATCGCAGCGCTTTCCACCGCTGCCCATTGGGCATTGCGCGTCCAGCGCGATCCCGCGCCGAACACACAGTCCCTCGCGAGCCTGCCAGACCCGACCACCACCGGTTCGATCGAGCCGCGCAGGGTCGAGCGTGCCGCAGCCGCGCAACCGGCACCGAAAGCGACCGCCAGCCTCGACCAGGACCACCTCTCGGCGCTCATCGCCAGCACCACAGGCACGAAGCCGAAGGTGCAGAAGATCGTCGCCGCCAAGCGCTGAAATCTTCGAGATTCCGATCCGCCTCTCATGACAAATGGCCGTCCACCGCACGGTGGATGGCCATTTGCAGGTCTTGCGTCTCGATCAGGCGGCGAGGGACCGAGCCTCGTGCCGTCCCTCCACAATCTCCTCGATGATCTCGGCCGAGAACGCCTTGAGATCCCCCGGGTCGCGGCTCGTGACGATGCCTTGGTCGGTGACGACCTCCCGATCGCGCCAGCGGCCGCCAGCATTGATCACGTCCGTCCGGATCGAGGGGAACGAGGTCAGGTCACGGCCCTTCGCCGCACCGACCTGGATCAGGAGCCACGGCGCATGGCAGACCGCGGCGACAACCTTTCCCGACGTCACGAAGGCCCTGATCGGGTCCAGGGCCTTGGGCTCGAGGCGGAGCTTGTCCGGATTGATCTGGCCGCCGGGTAGGACCAGCGCGTCGTAACGAGCGGGGTCGACCGCCTCGAAGCCAAGATCGACACGGACGTTCTTGCCCCAGTCGGTCTTGTCCCAGCCGCGGATCGATTCCGGCTTCTCCAGCGATTTCGGCGCGGCGACGTGTACGGTCGCGCCGGCATGCCGCAGCTTCGCCTGCGCAACGTTGAGTTCGGTTTCCTCAAAACCGTCGGTGGCGAGGATCAGGATCCGAGCTTGCCTGATGTCAGGCATGGCACGGCGTTCCGTTTGGATGCTGTCGGCCGGCCAACCAAGGCACCGGAACCAGGTTCCTGCTTGCGGTGGCAACTCTGGCCTGCGCGGAACCCTCGTACAGGCGATCCGTTGGCTAGGTCATTCCCCCCATTCCGCCAGTCAGGAGGCAACACATGGCCAATCCAGGTCTTCCGATACCCGATCCGACACCCGGCGACCTGCCGCCGCCGATCCCGCCCGACGAGATGCCCGATATTGGACCGACCGGTCCACGCACGCCCTATCCGGTGAACGACCCCGGCATCGACGAGCCCGGCGGCCCGGGATCGGAACCGGACGTCTTCCCGGGCGCTCCGACCGATCCGGGCGTGCGGATGTAGCTGGAGCAGCGGTTCAGTGGCCGCCGTGCGACGCCCGGACGTCGCGCGGAGCCGCCAGGATCTCGGTGAGACTCGTCGCCACATGGCGGGCCTCTTCGTCGGTCAAGCGAAGCTGGAACGGCGGTAGCGCACCGGCCTGAAGGGCGACCACCGCTTGGCCCTGGTCGTCGGTGCCGATCTCGATCGCCGACGACGTGACGTCGAGCATCGCGATCTCTTCGTCGCCCATCTCCTCGGCCATGTCGGGCTCCTCGGGTTCGTCGATGGCCGTGAGCAACTGGCCCACAGCGCGCACGAGGGCGCGGGCCGCGCGGGCATCCATCACCACTGCGGTCGCCTGATCGTCCTTTTGGAAGGAGAGCTGGATGTTGGCACCCTCCAACGAAACCGAAATACCTGCCATGGATCGCCTAAAAGCCTGACCGCGAACCCTTATATGCACTGCAGCCTTCGAAAATCCCAGCGTGCGCGCACCCGCTTTCGCCGGCCCTCCGCCGAGATGCTGCATCCCCGCCTTGTTGCCGCCGCAGGGAGCGCTTAGATAGACCGTGGGGGGCCACAAACCGTGGGACGGACGCCGGTTACGGGTTCCAAGTCCAACGCCCTGCCACCCATACCAGACTTAGAAGTCAGTCGGTCCGCCTCCGCGCTTGCGCGTGCGATGGATCGGCCCATCGTCGATACGAGGTTCTCTACGTGAATACCGGTACCGTGAAGTGGTTCAA
>CAZZZJ010000586.1:0-2392 GCA_964658355.1 Beijerinckiaceae bacterium | reverse complement strand
ACCTGGATCAGGCGCCGGGCGACCGCCTCCTCGACCCGCGAGACCTTGTAGGCCACCACCATCGGCACGCCCGCGAGGGCGAGTTCCAGCGTCACGGTGCCGGACGCGGCGAGCGCGGCCCGCGCCTGGCGGAAGGCGGCGTATTTCGCCGCCTCGCCCGCGACGATCCGCACCGGCGCGACCCAGGCCTGCGCCAAGCGCTCGATCAGGGCATGGTGGCGGGTGACCGCCGGCAGCACGGCCTCGACCGGACCGACATCCCGCGCCAACCGCGCCAGGGTGCGGCCGAAGACCGGCATCAGCCGCTCGATCTCCGAGCGGCGCGAACCCGGCAGCACCACGACGCGCCACGGCGTGGCCTCCCGCGCCGCGGCGTCGTCGGCATCCGGCCGCAACTCCGAGAACCGCTCGATCAGCGGATGGCCGACGTAGGTGCAGGGCGGACCGTTGAGCCGCAGGTGCGCCGCCGGCTCGAACGGCAGGAGCGCCATCACGTGGTCGACGAAGCCCCGCATCGAGGCGGCCCGCCATGGCCGCCACGCCCACACGCTCGGCGAGACGTAGTCGACGATCGGGATCTCCGGCGCGCGCTTGCGGACGCGCGAGGCGACCGCGTGCGTGAATCCGGGACTGTCGATGATCACCAGCACGTCCGGGCGGTTCGCCACCACGTCGTCGACGGTCTGGCGGATGCGGCGCAGCAGCGTGCGCAGCCGCGCCAGCACCGGCAGGTAGCCCATCACCGCCACGTCATCGAGCGGGAAGAGCGACGCCAGCCCCTGCGCCGTCATCGCCTCGCCGCCGACGCCGCCGAAGGCCACCGGACCGGGTGCCGCCTCGCGCAGCGACGCCATGAGCTTGGCGCCGAGCTGGTCACCGGAATCCTCGCCTGCGACGAGCCAGATCTTCATGCGCCGCTCTCTACGCCGATCAGGAACAGGCCGAGCCGGTCGGCCTCGGCGATGGTCTCAGCACGGTCGATCAGCAGGGTACGGCCGGCCTCGATCGCGAGGCCGACGCAGCCGGCCGCCGCCGCGTTGCGGACCGTTCGCGGGCCGATCGCCGGCAGGTCGATGCGAAGGTCCTGGTCGTCCTTGGCGCATTTCACCAGGACCGCGGCGGGCAGCGATCGTCCGCGGCCCCAAGGCATGAGGTCTCGCGACAGGTGGTCCCAACGCTTGCGCCCGAGCGCCCGGGCGCGAGCGAGCATGCGATCGGTGCCCTCCGGCCCCTCGACCGCGAGCACCCGATCGCCCGCGACGACGACGGCCTGGCCGACGTCGAAGGGGGAGAGCGCGGCGAGCAGCGCGCGTCCGGTGGAGACCGAAGCCGTGCCGGCTGCGTCGGGCCGGTGCCGGCCGATCGGGCCGGCCGGGCTGAGCAGGTCCGGGGCGACTTCGTGGACGCCGCGCACGGTGTGGCCGTTCTCCTCGAGCAGCGCGAGAGCGCCGCGCAGCAGCCGATCGTCGCCGCCATCGGCGAGGTTGCGAAGCGCGACCCGGTTGCGGAACGCCGCGGCCGCGTTGAGGATCGCGGCCGGGCTCGGCCGCGCGACGCCGCCGGCCGGCACCACCGTCGCCGGCCCCCAGCCCTCGAGGATGCGCAGGGTCTCGCCGATATCGAGGAGGTCGACCGTGGCGTCGGCCCGCGACCGCAAGGTGCGATCGGTGAAGCCGCGCAGGGCCAGCACCTTGAAGGCTCGGCCTGCCCGGTCGAGCGAGTGAGCCACCTGCTCCGGAAGGCGCCCTGCGCCCGCGACCAGCACCAGCCTCGCATCCGGCCGTATCGGCCGCGGCACCGACATCGGTGCTCAGGCGCCGCCGACGGAAGCGGGCGTCTCGCGCGGCGTGCAGATCGAGCGCTTGCCGCCGGCGCGGATGAAATCCAGGATCTCGCGGACCGCCGGGTGGTTCTGGAACTCCGAGGCCACGTCCTCCACCCGCTCCATCAGCGTCCCTTCGGGGGCGAACAGAAGCCGGTAGGCGCGGCGCAGCGCGTGGATGTCCTCGCGGGCGAAACCCCGCCGCTGCAGCCCGACGATGTTGAGGCCCGAGAGCGAGGCGCGGTTGCCGAGCACCATGCCGTAGGGAATGCAGTCGTTCTCCAGGGCCGAGAGGCCTCCGATGAAGGCGTGCGCGCCGACGCGGGCGAACTGGATCACCGCCGCGCCGCCGCCGAGGATCGCGTAGTCGCCGACGCTGCAATGGCCGGCGAGCATGACGTTGTTGGAGAAGATCACGTCGCTGCCGACCTGACCGTCATGGCCGACATGGGCGTTGGCGAGGAAGGTGCACCGGTCGCCGACCACCGTCTCCAGGCCGCCGCCCTCGGTGCCGGGGTTCATGGTGACGCCTTCGCGGATCAGGCAGTCGGAGCCGATCCGCAGGGTCGA
>CAZZZJ010000585.1:0-2397 GCA_964658355.1 Beijerinckiaceae bacterium | reverse complement strand
AGAACGGTGGACTCTGACTCCTCTGGTCCTGGTTCGAATCCAGGTCCCCCAGCCACTTGTAAGTACGACGTCTTTTCCTTTTCAGACTGAGAACATTCAGGCCCGGTCGGACATCCGGCCGGGAATCTGCGTTCTCGTTTCGAGCTTCCTGATGGCCGCGATGGCGCGCGCCGGATCGCGTTAGCGACTGACCGGTCAAGATGGCGATCTCCGCCTCAGAGCGGGCTGCCAGCGCCAAGCGACTGACCGCAGTGCCGCGGAGGTCGTGGATCGTCGCGCCATTCACCCCGGATGCGAGGCAGGCCTTGCGCCACGACGACTGGAAGCCGTCGCGGGTCCGAGGCCGACCTGGGATCTGAACCGGACCGAGGCGTCGCCGGGGTTGCGATTTCAAGATTCAGGGTCGCCGTTTGCAGCGTGGCGGCGGGGATGGCGGACCTGTTCTGGCCCTCGGAGGCGCAGGGGGCGGCAATCGAGCCGTTCGTGCCCGAGCACCAGCCCGGGCCGGTGCGAAAGGGGGATCGGCAGGTTATCTCCGACATCCTGCACGTTCTGGCTTCGGGTTGCCGCTGGCGCGACTGTCCGGCGGCGCATGGCAAGCGCACGACGGTCCACGACCGCTTCGACCGTCGGTCCCGGCGCGGCTTCCGGACGGCGATGCTCTCCGCCCTGGCCAAGGCCGGCTGAACGATCTCTCCGTCGCCGGGAGCCCAGCCACGAGGCAGGCCGGCGCAAGGCTGCCGTGGGCTAATCGAGATCGAGGTGGCCCCGTCGATGATCGTGGCCCGCCACGACGCGCTTCAGGAGCTCGACGAAAAGGTCCTGATCCCGTGCGCCGAGCGCCGAGATCGTCAGGGCATGGGCCTCGTGGGCGGCCTGCTCCATCGCCGCGTGGAGCGCCCTGCCCTCCGCCGTGATGCGGCAGACCTGCGCCCGGCGATCCGCCAAGGAGGTCGATCGGCTCACCAGCCCGCGGGTCGCGAGCCGCTTCAGCGCCCCGGTCGTGGTCGTCCGGTCGAGCGCGACCGCGTTGGCCAGCGTCGTCTGGTCGGCCTCGTCGTGGTCCCGCAGAATCGACAGCAGGCTGTACTGCAGCGGCGTGATCCGAAACGCGGCGCAGCGCTCGGAAAACAGGCTCACGTGGATCTGGTGGAGACGCCGCGCGAGGAAGCCGGGGCGCTCGGTCAGCGGCCACGTGCGCGCGGCGCCCGCCTCCGCATCCGTCTCCGCGCGGGGGCCGGCCACGTCGTCGGCGATCCTGTCGTCCATCGCAATCCACCTTCGGAACCAGTCTGGCACGCAGACTGCATGGCGATCATTACGAAGCATACTTCGCTTTTCGACGCACCCGAGCGCCCGCCCGACCGGCGCTCCGACGATGAGGCAGTCCCATGGACGACCCCCGTTTCGATCTGCTCCTGCGCGGCGGACGCGTGATCTGCCCGGTCTCGGGCATCGACGGCATCCGCGACGTGGCGATCCGCGACGGGCGCATCGCGGCGGTCGCCGAGTCCGTCGTCCCGTCTGCGGCGACCGAGGTGGTCGACGTCTCCGGCAAGCTGGTGCTGCCGGGAATGATCGACACCCACGGCCACGTCTACCAGTACGTCACCGGCCGGTTCGGCCTGCCGCCCGACATGGTCGGCGTACGCTCCGGCGTGACCACGGTGATCGACCAGGGCGGCCCGTCCTGCATGACCCTGCCGGGCTTCCGCCACTTCGTCGCGGAGAAGGCCGAGACGCGGATCTACGCCTTCCTCTCCGCCTACCTCGTCGGCGGTCTCGAAGGGCATTTCTACCCGAACCTCTACAGCCCCGACGGCGTCGACATCGAGGCGACGGTCAAGTCGGCCACCGAGAACCGCGACCTCGTGCGCGGCATCAAGGGCCATGCCGAGATCGGGGGGTTCGCCCGCTGGGGCATCAAGGTCATGGAGATGGCCGCCCAGATCAGCCGCCGCTCCGACCTGCCGCTCTACGTGCATTTCGGTCAGCTCTGGGGCCTGCCCGAGAGCGGCGCCAACGGCGAGGACGCCAACACCATCATGGAGCGGGTGATCCCGCTGCTCCGCCCCGGCGACTTCCTCGCCCACCCCTTCACCCGGCATCCGGGCGGCTTCATCAACGAGGACGGCGTCGTCCACCCGATCATCCGCGCGGCGATGGAGGCGGGCCTGCGGGTCGACGTCGGCCACGGCAGCCACTTCTCCTATCGGGTCGCCCGCGCCTCCCTGCCGGCGGGCGTGATGCCCTACACCCTCGGCGCCGACATGCACGGCTACAACACCGAGGTGCCGAAGCCCGCCGGCACCCCGGACGAGCACCACGACGACGAGAACCACCCCTTCCTCGGCCAGGCGCGCTTCAGCCTGACCCAGGCGATGAGCTCGATGATGG
>CAZZZJ010000584.1:0-2401 GCA_964658355.1 Beijerinckiaceae bacterium | reverse complement strand
CAGCCAGTCGAGGGTGTTCATCCGCGAGCCCGTCCGAACGCGTCGGCCGCCGATGCGATCGTGGGCCGTGTACTGCAGGGTAACGCGCCGGCGCGGGTTTCGGAAGCCGACCGCCCGCGACCGTTTGGCGATACGGACCGTTCACGCTATGTGCTCAACATGAGCGGATACGGCGCCCGTGCCGCGCGCTCGAGGTCCTGCCCATGACGCCCATCCGCATCCTCGGCATCGATCCGGGCCTGCGCCGCACCGGCTGGGGCATGGTGACGGTGACCGGCACGAAGCTGGCCTACATCGATTGCGGCGTGGTCACTTCCGACGGCGACCTGCCGCTCGCCCTCCGGCTCCGCGAGCTCCACGAGGGCATCAGCCGGATCGTGCGGGACTTCACCCCCGACGAGGTCGCGGTGGAGGAAACGTTCGTCAACAAGGACGCGCAGGCGACCCTCAAGCTCGGCCATGCCCGCGCCATCGCCCTCCTGGTCCCGGCCTTGGCCGGCGTCCCGGTCTTCGAATATGCCGCGAACCTGATCAAGAAGTCGGTCTGCGGCTCGGGACATGCCGAGAAGGTCCAGATCCAGGCAATGGTGCGCTTCCTGCTGCCGAAGGCCGAGTTCAAGCTGGCGGACGCGGCCGACGCGCTCGCCATCGCCATCACCCACGTCAACCACCGTGGCGCACACGCCTTGAAGCGCGCCAACCCGCCCCCGGGCGCCGCCGGGCCTGGGGCCGCCCGGATCGCGGCGGCGTTGGCCAAGCTCGGCTGAGCCGCTTCAGTTCATCGCCTTGAACTCGCCCTCGAGCCGGAGGACGACCTCGTCGCCGAGCATCGGCAGGTAGGCGTCGATGCCGAAATCCGAGCGCTTCAGCACGGCGCGGCCATCGAAGCCCACGGTATAGGTCTTGTCCACCGGGTGGATGCCGGCCTGGTTGAAGGTCGCATCGAAGGCGATCGACTTGGTGATGCCGCGCAGCGTCAGGTCGCCCGTGACGCGCGCCGTGGTCGGGCTCGTCGCCTCGACCGAGGTCGCGGCAAACGTCGCGCTCGGGAACTTGGCGGTGTCGAAGAAGTCGGGCGCCTTGAGGTGGGCGTCGAGCTTGGGGTTCACGCCCGTGATGCTGTCGGTGCCGATCACGACCTTCAGGCGGATCTTCGCCGAATCCTTCGGGTCGAGGTACGCGTCCCCCGTGACGTCGGTGATCTGGCCGTAATAGGTCGAGAACCCGAGATGGCTCAGCGACCACGTGATCTTGGCGTGGTCGGGGTCGAGGCGGTAGGCGCCGGCCCGAACCTGCGTCGGGTCGGCGCTCGGACCGGTCGAGGGATCTGCGGCCCGCGCCGGCGCCGAGACGAGCGTTTGTGCAAGCGCCAACGCGAGGAAGAGAAGGGGTCCGCGCATCGAGATCGCCTTGTGTTTGTAACCGACCGTGTCTCGGGCCCTGATCCCACGAAGCGTGAGCCCCCTCAAGGCTCGTGCGGCATCGTCCTTCGCGGCCGCCGATGCGGATGGCGGCGGCGGGCGTCATTCTGTAGGCAGCGGACACGAGGCGGGATACGGCGCCGCGGATGATCGGGACCACATGATCGGGAAGCTCAAGGGCGTGGTCGATTCCTACGGCGAGGACTTCGTGATCCTCGACGTGCAGGGCGTCGGCTACGTGGTGCATTGCTCGGCGCGCACGCTTCAGCGCCTGCCCAAGCCCGGCGACGCGGCCGACCTCGCGATCGAGACGCATGTCCGCGAAGATATGATCCGCCTCTACGGCTTCCGCTCCGATGTCGAGCGAGAGTGGTTCCGCCTGCTCCAGACCGTGCAGGGCGTCGGCTCTAAGGTGGCCCTCGGGCTGCTCTCCGTGCTGGAGCCGCCGCAGCTCGCCTCGGCGATCGCGCTCGGCGACAAGACGGCGGTCGCGCGCGCGCCCGGCGTCGGCCCGCGGCTCGCCGCTCGGCTGGTCGCCGAGTTAAAGGACAAGGCACCCGCCTTCGCGCCGATCGATCCGGCGCTGGTCGCACTCGCCGGCGCGGTGGAGGACCGCTCCGCACCGCAGCCCGTGGCCGACGCGATCTCGGCCCTGGTCAACCTCGGCTACGCGCAGCTCCAAGCCTCGGCCGCGATCGCCGCCGCGCTGAAGAGCGCGGGCGAAGGCGCGGAGGCGAAGGTGCTCATCCGCCTCGGATTGAAGGAGTTGGCGCAATAGGTCGCCTGGCGATGGCTTTCGGCGGCGCGACCGCGGCAGGACGCAATTCGATCGCGCGCTCGTCATCGGTGGAGTCTTGACCGATGCAGCGCCGGATGTCATTCCCCCCAACAGCTAACGTCTTGAAAACGCTTAGTTTTCAAGAGTTCTAAACTGGAACGACGAACGGTGAGCGGCCTCGGGTGTTCGGGGTTGTCGAAGG
>CAZZZJ010000583.1:0-2431 GCA_964658355.1 Beijerinckiaceae bacterium | reverse complement strand
GTGCTGCTCAAGGCGCAGCCGACGAAGGAGTTCGTCACCGTCGAGCAGGTCGCCGCGCTGGCGCTGTTCCTGTGCTCGGATGCGGCGAGCCAGATCACCGGCACCAATATCTCGATGGATGGCGGCTGGACCGCGCAGTAGGTCGAACATGGAAACGCCCCGCCGGATGATCCGGCGGGGCGTTTCGACGGTGCCGATGCCGCTCGGGGAAGCCCGATGCGACGCCTCAGCGGCGGCCGTGCAGCAGAAGCGCGAGTCCGTACCCGACTGCGCCGGCGATGAGCAGCGCGATCAGCGGGTTTTCCTCGACCCGCGAGCTTACCGCCTCGCGGCCTTCGCGCAGATAGTCGCCGCGCCGATCGTAGGCGTCGGAGGCGTAATCCTGCACGTTGTCGGCGACGTCGCGCAGCTTGCTCTTAGCCTGCCCGAAGGTCTCCTTGGCCTGCCCGTAGGCGTCCTGCGCCCGTTCGCCGGCTTCGTCGGCCACGTCGCGCACCGTGTCCTTCGCCTGCCCGTAGGCGTCCTGCGCCTTGCCCTGGGCTTCGCGAAGACGCCCCTCGGCCGAGTCGCGGTTGGATCCGACGAAATCGCCCGCGGCACCCTGGATCTTGCCGCCGAGTTCCTTGGCACCGCCGACGATGCGATCCGTATCGACCATGGTCATCTCCTACCCGTCAGTTCTGCACGTGTCGTTTCGGCCTGATCGCCGCTCGAGCGCCGTCGCGATCATCCCCAGTGCTGGAAAAGCGCGAGGCGACGATCGGGATACGCAATTCGGCGATTTGTGCCGGTCCGGCTACTTGCCGAGGATCTTGGTGACCAAGCGCCCGATCGGCGAGGCGGAGCTCGCATTGCGGTCGTCGCGAACGACTTGGCGATCCTCGTTCCCGAGAAGCTTGGTGACGATGCGTCCGATCAGGCTCATGGCTCTCTCCGAGGGTTCGGCGCCGCCCGGCGGCGCAGCTTGACCACTCAACGGCCGATCGACGCGGCCCGTTCCGTCCCGATGCAGCCGGTCGCGGTGCCCGCGATGGCCGCAGCGGGCCTTTACGCGTGTGCGTGCAGGAACTCCGCCGCCGCATCGAGGGACTTCCGTGCTTCCGGCAGCATGCTGTGCGCGAACTGCCAGACATGGGCGACCACGGGAAACACCGTCAGGGATACGGTGACGCCCGCCGCACGCGCCTTCTCGGCCATCCGCACCGAGTCGTCGCGCAGGACCTCGCGCTCGCCGACATGAAATAGCAGCGGCGGCAGGCCGGCGAGATCCGCGAACGAGGGCGACACCCTCGGATCGGCCGGATCGGCGCCGGCGAGATACATCGGCCCGAGATTGGCCATCGCACGCGGATCGAACATCGCATCTCGGCTGGCATTGCTCGTGCGCGAGCCGTCCACGGCGACAAAGTCGGTGACTGGCGAGAACAGGGCAGCGGCCGTCGGCAGCGGCAGGCCCCGGTCGCGGGCGGACAGCATGGCGACCAGGGCCAAGTTTCCGCCTGCCGAATCGCCGGCGATCGCCGCCGGTCCTTCCGCCGCCAGGCCGGTCCAGGCCGCGCAGGCATCGTCGACGGCGGCGGGGAACGGGTATTCCGGGGCGAGCCGGTAGTCGGCAGCGAAGACCGTGAAACCGCGCTCGGCGAGCGCACCGGTCACCGGGCGATGCGTCTTGGGCGAACAGGCGATGAAGCCGCCGCCATGGAGGTAGAGCAATCGCCGCTCCGGCCCGTCGCGGCGCATCGGCCTGACCCATTCGCCGCGAACACCGCCGACCGACCCGGCCTCGTATGTTGCGCCCGCCGGATCGGGGAATGACCGACCGCCGAACACCGTCCGGACCTTGGCCACGTCGTCCATGGAGCCGAGCCGGTTCCGGACATTGCGCCTGACCATGTAGGACGCGAGATGCGCTCGCAGGCTCGCCATGATGTCGTCTGCTCCGAATGGAATGTGAGGCCCGCGGGACGCCGTTCGGCTCGCGCGGACGCGTTCTGCTCAGCTCGGGATATGGTCCGGTCCGCGGCGATGAACACCCAGACGCGCCGTGGAAGCGGACGTCCGTGCGTCGCCGACCGAAAAACGCGTTCCCTTGCGACACCGTCGAGCGCTTGGCCCGAAGCTTCCATAGCGGCACATGCCCAACAGCCGAGCTCCCGCAGACGATGGTCGACCGCCTCCTCCATGCCGGCCTCAGCATCGTTCTGCTGCTCGCCCTCGCCGTCCTCCTCTCGACGAACCGCCGGGCGATCCGGCCGCGAGTCGTGCTCGCGGCGCTCGGGCTGCAGATCGGTCTGGGTGCGCTGATCCTGTTCGTCCCGGCCGGGCAGGCCGGCCTCGCCGCCGCCGCAGGCTTCGTCCAGACGGTGCTCGGCTACGGCGACCGCGGCACGGCGTTCCTGTTCGGAGGCCTCGTCGAGCCGCGGATGTTCGA
>CAZZZJ010000582.1:0-2432 GCA_964658355.1 Beijerinckiaceae bacterium | reverse complement strand
TGATGCTGACGAAGTCGCGCTCGTAGATGTCGAAGTTCAGCCCGTCGAGCACCGGTACGGCGCCGCCCCTCGCCGGAAACGCCTTGCGGATGCCGCGCAGGGAGAGCTGCACGTCTCGGTCGTTCGCAGTCGCTTCCATCGTCGGCTCCCCGGTCACGCGACCGCCCAGCAAAGGCCGGGCCAATCTGGATGCAGAATTCAGGCTCGAGGCCGATCGGGCATGCGCGCCGGGGGCGGCGTCGCGGATCCGAGCGAGATGACGCCGCGGCATGGCCCTCGGGTCCGACGACACGCGAAGGTCGAAAACCGCGCGAGGCAGGACCGGGTGCCGGATCAGCCGCCAGGTCGTTCCATCGCGTCGATCCGCAGCGCGACGCGTCTTCGATGCGGAGCCAGCTCGGGGGAACCTGTCCCCGACGCTCTTGCGCGCGCCCTTCGCCGCATCCGAGATGCCGGTCGCACCCGCGTTGAATCCGTTCATGAAGTCGTTGTCGCGGCTGCGGTAGGAGTCGCTGGAGCCTTCGACGACGATCGAGACGCTGGCGGTGTCGGCCGGGAACGCCGCATTCGAACCGAAGTGCTTCCCAGGATAGCGGAGGCGATCACCGAGGCGAAGCTCGTCGCGATCCCCGCCCCACGTGAGGCTGGAGACGCCCAGCGCCGCCGGAAGCGTCGCGCCGCCGACCGTCATCCCGTCGATCGGTGCGGTCGAGCCCGGTCCCTGGATCGCCGGTGCATCGGGTGTCAGGATCGTCTTGCCGGATTGGCGCCGCCCGAGCTTATGGGTGCTTGATCGCGGATCGTGCAACGCAGAAAGACGCGCCGTCTGCTGGGCTCGACCGGCGCGGCGTGATCGAGCAGGGAGCCTGCCGCGAAGCTTCGCGCTCGGGCACGCGTTTCGGACCTTGAGGGGCGTCGGAGCGATTCCCATCTGTGTGCCGAGCGACGTCACGTGAGATCACGGTCATGTTCAATTCCCGCCCCGACTACGCCCGCCCGTTCGAGGCGCCCGGCTACCTGCCGCCCGTGACGATCCCGGCCCTGCGCGCCAGTCTCGGCGGACGCACGGTGGCCTACCTGCTCGACATCCTCTTCATCCTCGGCTTTACCGCTTTGCTGTGGGTCGCGATCGCGTTCCTGGGCGTGGTCACCTTCGGTCTTGGCTGGTCGTTGTTCGCGATCCTGCCGGCCAGCGGTGTGATCTACAGTGCGATCACCGTCGGCGGGGCGCGCCAGAGCACCCTCGGGATGCGGATGATGGGTCTCCGCGTCGTTACGCCCGAGAGCGGCCGGCCGGTCGACCTGATCACCGCGGCGGTCCATGCGTTGCTGTTCTACGTAGCGGTGTCGACGTTCCTGTTATGGTTTGTCGACCTCGCCTTCGGTCTCGCCCGTGGCGACAGGCGCCTGGGCCACGATCTCATCCTCGGCCTCGCCGTGGTGCGCGCCGGCTGACGGCACTGCGCAGTCGAAGGACCGCCTGTCGCCTGAGGTTTCGCCGCGTCGAATTTGTCGGTACGGGATTGCCGGCAACCCATTGAGCGTGGCCGGTGTCGCGTTACACTGGGGATCGCGGCCCGGCGCAGGTTCCCGTGGCGAGAGGGCAGCGCGAAGCGTGACGAGCCACCCGCGCGACACACCGCAATTCTACCTGACGGCGCCGTCGAACTGCCCCTACCTACCCGGGCAGGAGGAGCGGAAGGTGTTCACGCACCTCGTCGGTCGACGCGCCCGCGATCTCAACGAGATCCTGACCCAGGGCGGGTTTCGCCGTTCGCAGACCATCGCCTACCGGCCCGCCTGCGAGACCTGCCGCGCCTGCATCTCGGTACGGGTGGTGGTCGCCGACTTCGTCGCCAGCGGCAGCCAGCGCCGGATCCTCGCCCGCAGTGCCGATCTCGTCGGCACGCCGGAGGGCAACCGCCCGGCCTCAGAGCAATACGCCCTGTTCCGGCGCTACCTCGACGCCCGCCACGGCGACGGCGGCATGGTCGACATGACCGTCCTCGACTACGCGATGATGATCGAGGACAGCCACGTCGACACCCATCTCGTGGCCTACCGCCGCCGCGGTCCCGACACGGCGATCCATGGCCGCGGCGTCGGCGGCCTGATGGCGCTCTGCCTGACCGACGTGCTCTCCGACGGCCTGTCGATGGTCTACTCGTTCTACGACCCCGCCGAAGCTCAAAGGTCGCTCGGCACCTACATGATCCTCGACCATATCCGCCGAGCCCGGGAGATGGGGCTGCCGTATCTCTACCTCGGCTACTGGGTCGAGGGCTCTCGCAAGATGGACTACAAGGCCCGCTTCCTGCCGCAGGAGCGGCTGATGCCGCAGGGCTGGGTGCGGGCGGAGTAGGGGGCGCCCGCACCGCTCCGGTCCCGTCAGAACCGTGCGATCACCTGCGCGCGGATCGTGCGCGGCGCGC
>CAZZZJ010000581.1:0-2446 GCA_964658355.1 Beijerinckiaceae bacterium | reverse complement strand
GAAAACAGGACCGAGACCACGAACCCGGCGATCACGGCGACGAAGAGCTTGGCGAACTGGTTCGCCGACCAGCCCATGTAGAGGCAGACCGCGATCAGGACCGGATCGAACCCGGCCAGGATCCAGACCGTCCAGGGATAGTAGGGGACCGTCACCACCAGGCCTTCGGCAGCACCGTGCGCCCGGCGGCCCGCTCGATCACCTCGGCGGTCGCGAACAGGGTCTCCTCGTCGAACGGGCGGCCGATGAGCTGGAGCCCGAGCGGCAGGCCCTGGCCGTCGAGGCCCGCCGGCACCGCGATGCCGGGCAGCCCGGCCATGTTCACGGTCACGGTGAACACGTCGTTGAGGTACATCTCCACCGGGTCGGCGGAGGCCTTCTCGCCGATGCCGAAGGCGGAGGATGGGGTCGCCGGCGTCAGGATCGCGTCCACGCCCGCGGCGTAGGCCTCCTCGAAGTCGCGCTTGATCAGCGTGCGGATCTTCTGCGCGCGGACGTAATAGGCGTCGTAGTAACCGGCCGAGAGCACGTAGGTGCCGATCATGATCCGCCGCTTCACCTCGCGGCCGAAGCCTGCCGCGCGGGTGTTCTCGTACATGGCGGCGATGTCCTTGCCGGGCACGCGAAGGCCGTAGCGGACGCCGTCGTAGCGGGCGAGGTTCGACGACGCTTCGGCCGGCGCCACGATGTAATAGGCCGGCAGCGCCAGCTTGGTGTGCGGAAGGGAGATCTCGCGGATCGTCGCGCCGGCGTTCTTGAGCCAGGCCGCGCCGTCGTCCCAGAGCTTCTGGATCTCGGCGGGCATGCCCTCGACCCGGTACTCCTTTGGGATGCCGATGGTCAGGCCCTTCACCCCGCGCGAGACGGCCGCCTCGAAATCCGGCACGGGCAGGTCGACGCAGGTGGTGTCGCGGGCGTCCGGCCCGGCCATCGAGCCGAGCAGGATCGCGCAGTCGCGCACCGTGCGGGCGATCGGGCCGGCCTGGTCGAGGGAGGAGGCGAAGGCGACGGTGCCCCAGCGCGAGACGCGGCCGTAGGTCGGCTTGATCCCGACCGTGCCGGTGAACGCCGCGGGCTGGCGGATCGAGCCGCCGGTGTCGGTGGCGGTGGCGCCGAGGCACAGATGCGCGGCGACCGCCGCGGCGGACCCGCCCGACGAGCCGCCGGGGACGATCCTGGCGTCCGAGCCATGGCGGCGCCACGGCGAGACGACGTCGCCATAGGCGCTGGTCTCGTTCGACGAGCCCATGGCGAACTCGTCGAGGTTGAGCTTGCCCAGCATCACCGCGCCGTCGCGCCAGAGGTTGGCCGAGACCGCGGATTCATAGTGCGGCTCGAAATTCTCCAGGATCTTCGACCCGGCGGTCGTGGTCACGCCGTGGGTGCAGAACAGGTCCTTGATCCCGAGCGGAAGGCCTTCAAGCGGGCGCGCCTCGCCCTTGGCGATCTTCGCGTCGGAGACGTCGGCCATCTTGAGGGCGCGGTCGGGCGTCTCCAGAAGGTAGGCGTTGAGGACGCGCGCCTTCTCCAGCGCGGCGATGTGCGCCTGCGCGATCTCGCGGGCGGAGAAGGTCTTGGCCTTCAGGCCGTCGCGCGCCTCGGCGAGGCTGAGTTCGTTGAGGTCTGTCACGCTGTTCGTCCTCGGCCGTTCGGCCGCGATGCGGGTCAGGGGCGTTCCGTCGGGCGATGCCGGCGGACGCGGCAGGCATCCTTCGCGTCGGTCCGCCTACTCGACGACCTTCGGCACCAGGAAGTAGTGGTCCTCGGTCTCCGGGGCGTTGGCGACCACGTCGACCGCGCGGCCGCCGTCCGTGACCACGTCCTTGCGCTTCTTCATCGCCATCGGCGTCACCGAGGTCATCGCCTCGACCCCGGTCACGTCGACCGCGCTCAGCTGCTCGACGAAGGCGAGGATGGCGTTCAGTTCGCCCTGCAGCGGCGCGACCTCGTCTTCGGCGACCGCGATGCGGGCCAGATGCGCGATGCGCCGGACTGTCTTCTCGTCGACCGACATGCTGCCTGTTCGTCTCGGCTGTTCGTCTGGAAGGAACGGGCGCGCCTGCAGCGACTGTGCGGCGCGCCGCCGGTCCCTGAACGGTCTGGGCGCTATAGCACCGGCCTTCGCGACGCTGCAACGCGGTCGCGGATCAGGTGACGACGTGGTTCGGGGTCACCGTGGTCTCGATCAGGATGCCGGCCGGGCGAACGGGGAAGAACGCCGCCAGCGCGCCGCCGAGGACCAGAACCTCGAAGGCCATGAGCAGCAGCAGCTTGTGCTTGCCGGGCATCGACTTCCGCCGGGCCGGCGCGTGGGGGACGAACGAAGAGATGGCGTTCACGATTGCCTCCGCGGCGGGGTTAACGAAACCTTAACCGTCGTTATGAGGGAAGCGCTGCGCGTTTCGCCACGACGAGTTCGCGACGCGGTTAACGGCTGTGGATGGAG
>CAZZZJ010000580.1:0-2454 GCA_964658355.1 Beijerinckiaceae bacterium | reverse complement strand
CTCGACGCCGAGCACGCGCACAATCTCACGGTCCGCGCACTCGCGCTGATGCCGCTGCGCACGCCGCCGGCCGACGACCCGCGGCTCGCGGTGGAGATGTTCGGCCGCCGCTTCCCGAATCCGGTCGGGCTGGCGGCAGGCTTCGACAAGGGGGCGCAGGCGGCCGACGCGCTGCTCGGTCTCGGTTTCGGCTTCGTCGAGGTCGGCGGCGTGGTGCCGAAGGCCCAACCCGGCAACCCGCGCCCGCGCGTGTTCAGGCTTCCCGGCGACCGGGCGGTGATCAACCGCTTCGGCCTCAACAGCGAAGGCCTCGACGTCGTCGCCGGACGCCTTCGGGCGCGGGCCGGACGCAAGGGCATCGTCGGCGTCAACATCGGCGCCAACAAGGAGGCGGCCGACCGGCTCGCCGACTACGTCGCCTGCACCGAGCGCCTGGCACCGCTCTGCGACTTCGTCACCGTCAACGTCTCCTCGCCCAACACGCCGGGCCTGCGCGACCTTCAGGGCGAGGCCTTCCTCGACGACCTGCTCGCCCGCGTCGTCGCGATCCGCGACGCGGCGTCGGACGGGATCGGCGCGACGAAGGCCGCGATCCTCCTCAAGATCGCGCCCGACATCGCGCTGGATGCGCTGGACGCGATCTGCGCCACGGCGATCCGCCGCGGGGTGCAGGCCCTCGTCGTCTCGAACACCACGATCGCGCGGCCGGCCTCGCTCACCGAGACGCGGCTCTCGGCCGAGACCGGCGGCCTCTCCGGCCGTCCGCTGTTCGCGCCTTCGACGCGGATGCTGGCCGAGACCTACCTGCGCGTCGGCGACCGGTTGCCTCTGGTCGGCGTCGGCGGCATCGACTCGGCGGAGGCCGCGTGGACCAAGATCCGCGCCGGCGCGAGCCTGCTGCAGCTCTATTCCGCCCTGGTCTACGAAGGCCCCGGCCTGATCGGCACGATCAAGCGCGGCCTCCTCGACCGGATGCGGGCGGAGGGGCTGGAAAGCCTCGCCGGCAGCGTGGGGCGCGACGCGGCGGCTCTGGCGCGGGGGGTGTGACCGTTCAGGCGTCCCGGCTGAGATCGGAGCGGAGGGAGCCGGCGATCGCCTGCAGGAACGCGAGATCGTTGCCGAGATCGGCCTCCTCGTCCTCGGTGCGCGCGACCCGCTCCTGCATCTCAGCTTGCATACCCTCGATCGCAACGAGGAAGACCTTCGCGACAGCGGCAGGAACGTCGATGTAGCGATGCCCTGCGCCAGCGATTTCGCCGCGCTCGCGCTGCCAAGTAAGGACGGTCTCTCGCTCGGCCGGCGAGCGGACCAGGATGCGTGTCGCATCCTCGGCGAACCGCAGAGCTTTTGGGGACAATCGAACCATGTCGCGTCGCCTCGAATGACGACCTATCGGAAGGACCGTTCGCGGTGCCGAGGAGCGCCCTGTACTCGGTCAAAGGCATATCGCGGGCCGGTTCCCACGACCAGTGGCTTCCATGGTCGTTCCATACGATCAGCAACGGTCCGTAGTCATAGCCGGCAAAGAGGACCCACCAACGACCCTGTAACGGACCGCGCCTGTCGAAGGTCGAGACACCGCCCGTCCCGGCGCGCACCCAGGTGACGCCCTGCAGATCGAAATGAACGATATCGCGTTCGCGCACGTGATCGAGACGCGGTCCGGAGGCGTTTCCGATCCGATACAGGTCGATCCTTGTCGCCCCCACGCAGTCCCCCGACGATGTTTCGAGACACGGAAACCTCGCATCGGGTCGTCCTCCCGCCTCGAACCATCCTAGATCCGTCTCCGGATTCGCATCAAGCCGAACCCAACCCCTTTCGCCGCCGCGTTCCGACGAACACCGCGCAGGCAGCCGCGGCCCCGGCGAGAACCCACTTCACCGGCAGCAGCGCGGCGTGCTCGCTCGGCAGCGGCTCGGCGACGAAGCGTCCGGGCGCGATCTCGACGCCCGGCTTCCCATGCGCCCGCGCGTCGGCGATCTGGCTCGCGGTCACGGCGAAGGCGGCATCCTGCGCGCGGTCGTGCGCCATGACCGCGACGGCGACGGCGCATCCGGCCGCCAGCGCCGCGAGGATCCGGATCCGTGCTTGCATCGATCGATCCTTCGGCGCGTCCGGAATCCTTCGGCAAGTCCGGAGACGAGAACCATTAAAAATGCGCGCGTGCCGGACGCATGAGGGGGGTGCGCCGAGACACGATTGAGAAGCACCCGCACCGTCTCTTATCTCGCAGTTGCGTGATCGCCGCGCGCGGAACTGTGTTCAGGTAGCGTCAATGACCGACCCCGTCGCCATGCCCAAGCGTTCCTCGGCCGCCGGCGGCTGGGGCGCGCTGAAGAGCTGCGGCAAGCACCTCCTCGGCAGCCGCTCCCCGCTCTCGGGCGCCCGCGCCCTGCTGAAGGCGAACCAGCCGGACGGGTTCGACTGCCCCGGCTGCGCCTGGGGCGACCC
>CAZZZJ010000579.1:0-2460 GCA_964658355.1 Beijerinckiaceae bacterium | reverse complement strand
AGCGTCAGCCCGCGATCGGTGAGATCGAAGGGCAGGGTGGTGCCGTCGATCAGGCGGCCGTCATGCCACAGCATCGCGGCCCTCCCCGGAGGCGGGCCGGTTCCGCCAGTCGCGGGCCAAGCCGAGGAAGTTCGCGAAGATCGCGTGCCCGTTCTCGGTGAGCACCGATTCCGGATGGAACTGGATGCCGTAGGTCGGGTGGCTGCGATGCGACAGGGCCATCACCTCGCCCTCGGCCGAGCGCGCGTCGATCGTGAGGTTGGCCTCCATGCCCGGCCGCGGCGCCACCACCAGGGAGTGATAGCGCCCGACCTGCATCGGCGCCGGCAACCCGGCAAACAGCCGCTCCCCGCCATGGTCCACCGGCGTCGCCTGTCCGTGCAGGGGTTTCCGGGCTCGCTCGACGGTGCCGCCGAAGGCCGCACCGATCGCCTGGTGCCCGAGGCAGACCCCGAGGATCGGCACCGCACCGGACAGGTCGCGGATGGCCGGCAGCGAGATCCCGGCCTCGGCCGGCGTGCAGGGCCCCGGCGAGATCACGAGGGCGTCGGGCGCGAGCGCGCGGATGCCGGCCACGTCGAGGGCATCGTTGCGCACCACGTGCACCGTCTCGCCCAGCTCCTCGAAGTAGCGGACGACGTTGAAGACGAACGAATCGTAGTTGTCGACGACGAGGATCATCGGGTCTCTCGGATGCTGCCGGCCGTCGCCGGCCGAGAGCATCCGCCGCACCGGCGGCGACGCACCCGCGCGCCGGCCCAGGATCGGTCGGGGGCGCTCATGCCTCGAACGCCTGAAAGACGCGAGCGGCCTTGGTCAGGGTCTCGTCGTACTCGGCGGCCGGGTCCGAGAGCAACGTGACGCCGCCGCCGGCCTGGAGCACCGCGCGCGTCGCATCCATGAACACGGTGCGGATCGCGATCGAGGTGTCGAGCGACCCGTCGAACCCGATCCGGCCGATGGCGCCGCAGTAGAGTTCGCGCGCGTCGCCCTCGATCTCGGTGATGATGTCCATGGCCCTGAGCTTCGGCGCACCGGTGATCGAGCCGCCGGGGAAGGTCTTCTCCAGCAGGTCGAAGCCGTCGAGACCGTCCCGCAGGGTGCCCGTGACGACCGAGACGAGATGGTGGATGCCGGCATAGGATTCCAGCCCGCACAGCACCGGCACCTGCACGCTTCCGGGGGCGCAGACCCGGGAGAGGTCGTTGCGCAGCAGGTCGACGATCATGGTGTTCTCGGCCCGCTCCTTCGGGTCCGCGAGCAGCCGCGCGGCACGGGCCGCATCCTTGATCGGATCGGGGCTCCGCGCGAGCGTGCCCTTGATGGGCCGAGTCTCGACACGGCCGGCCTCGAGCTTCAGGAAGCGCTCGGGCGAACTCGACGCGACGGTCAGGCCGTCGAATTCGAGGTAGGCCCCGAAGGTCGCCGGGTTGGTCTCGCGCAAGGAGCGATAGAACGCGAACCGGTCGAAGCCCGGCGGCAGGTCCGCGGTGAAGCGCTGGGCGATGTTGGCCTGGTAGATATCGCCGGCCCGGATGTAGTCCCTCACCCGCTCGACCGCCGCCTCGTAACCCGCGCGCGAGAAGTTCGAGTGCCAGGTCGGTTGCCCAGTCGGTTGCGCCCGGACCGGCGAGGCGGCGGATACCGGCGCCGGCCCGCTCAGGCGATCGGCGAAGGCCGCGAGCCGCTCCCGCGCGCGGGCCGCGCGGCGCGACGGCTCCGTCTCCGGGAAACCGGTGGCGGCGAGGCGGCAGGTGCCGGCCGCGTGGTCGATGGTGAGTGCGACGTCGTGAAAGTCGAAGGCGGCGTCGTCCGTCAGCCCGGCCCTGCGGGCGGGCGCGGCCACGCGTTCGAGCGCCTGCCCGAGATCGTAGGCGCAATAGCCGATCGCGCCGCCGGAAAACGTCTCGCCGTCGTCCGGATCGAGCCGATAGGGCGCGAGGCAGGCCCGCAGCGCCGCCATCGGCCCGCCCGGCACGGGCCGTCCGTCCAGGCTCGCGCATCCCTCGCGAAAGCGGAAGCGGGCGAACGGGTCGGCCGCCAGGATCGAGACCCGCCCGAGCGTGTCGTGCCGCATCGCGCTGTCGAGGAAGGCGAGTCCGGGCCAAAGGCGCAGCCGCATCGCCGCCGCGACCGGATCGACGAACGGGATCTCCCGGGTCCAGATCTGTTGCGCCGCCATGTTCCGCGCTGTCATGTCCGGTTCGAGGAAGACGGGTGAGGGTCCGTCCTGGGCCGGAAGGCCTCGCACAGGCGAGTGCCCCTGGAAAGCCGCAGCCGATGCCGCAGGGTTTCGCGACCGATGCGCCCGACGCAATCCCTGCCGGCGGCCGCGAAGGACCGTCCGCGGGGCGGCAGGGCTCGCGCGGGCGACGCGATCCCGCTATAGCGGTGCCACATCACGAAAATCCGGGATCGTCGAGGTGTCCGACCGAGAGGCGTCCGGCTTGGCGATGTCCG
>CAZZZJ010000578.1:0-2476 GCA_964658355.1 Beijerinckiaceae bacterium | reverse complement strand
ACGGCGGCCCGGAGGTCTCGTACCGGACGCTGGCGCAGGTGATCGCCATCGTCGCGGCGGCCGACCCCTCCGTCGCTCAGATCGCGCAGAACCATCTCGGGATCGTCGCTGCGATCCGCACGGTGTCGGACCGCGATCAGCAGGCCCTGCTCTTCGCCGGGGTGCTGCGCGGCATTCGCTTCGGCAACGCCTTCTCGGAGAAGGGCACCCCTCGGGCTGCCGAGTTCGCGACCCACTTCACCGACCACGGCGACCACGTGATCGTGCGAGGTCAGAAGTTCTACGCGACCGGAGCGCTGCTCGCCCACCTCGTGCCGATCGTCGCCGTCGACGAGGCCGGCCGAGCTTGGTACGCCATCGCCGACCGCAACGCGCCGGGGCTGACGGTGATCGACGACTGGTCGGCTTTCGGACAGCGCGGCACGGCGAGCGGCACCGTGCTCATCGAGAACGTTCGGGTCGAGAAGAGCCACCTCGTCCCGGCCTGGAAAGCCTACCAGGAGCTTCCGCGCCTCGACGGCGCGATCTTCCAGATCATCCAGGCGGCGATCGATGCCGGAATCGGCCGGGCAGCGCTCGACGACACCATCGCCTTCGTTCGCGAGAAGGCGCGGCCCTGGATCGATGCGGACCAGGAGCGGGCCTCTGACGACCCCTACACCATCCAGGCGATCGGCGATCTCACCATCCGCCTTCATGCGGCCGAAGCGATCCTCGACCGCGCCGGCCTTGCAATCGACGCCGCCCTCGGGGACCACGACGAGGCTCTGGTGAACGCCGCCAAGGTCGCGGTGGCCGAGTCGAAGGTTCTCACTACCGAGATCGCGCTGGCAGCCTCCAACAAGCTGTTCGAACTCGCCGGCACCCGCTCGACGCTCTCCGAGCACAATCTCGACCGCCATTGGCGCAACGCGCGGACGCACACGCTGCACGATCCGGTACGGTGGAAGGTGGCGATCGTCGGCAACCACGCGCTGAACGGCGTCGCACCGCCGTCGCACGCCTGGAGCTGATCCAGCTCAGGCCGCGCGGATCGCCGCGGCAGTCTCCGTCGGATATTCCTCATGTGGGCTGAGGGCGCCCGGCACCGGCCGGCCCTCGACGCGGGCCGAGGCGACCAGCGCGTCCATCTCGGCAGCCGACCGGCGCGGTGCGTGACTCGGGCGCAGAACGCGGATCGGCGGCAGGCCGTCGCTGAATAGGCCGTGGAAAGCGTCCCGCGTCGGGACTGGGTCGAGCCCGCCGGTGACGAAGGCCGCCGTGCCGAAGCGTGCGCCGCGTTGCCGGGTGATCGCGGTCTTGTCCGCGACGAGCGCATCGGTGACGTGGCCGGCATCGGCGTAAACGTGGGCGCGCATCATCCGCCCGATCACTTTCGGCCGGATGTTCAGGCCGTAGAGCGCGTCGCCGAGGAGCGGCGCCTCGACCGCACGGCGGATCGCCGTGAAGAGACGCTGCCGTGCCGGACCCATCACGGTGGGCAGCGGCCCGCGCCAGGTCGGCGCCACCAGCACCAGCCGCGCGAACGCCTTCGGATGCCGGCGCGCGGCCGCGACGAGGTAGGCGGCCGCATGGCCGGCCGCGATCCCGATCGCGTAGGGGCCTGGCGCGGCCGCGAGCAGCGCGTCGAGAAAGGCGTGGAGCGTGTCGGGTGTCAGCGGCAGCCGCGCTCGCGGATGCGCTCCGAAGCCGGGCCAGTCCGGAGTCAGGCAGCGATGATCGGTGGCGAGGCGGTCTGCCAGCTCCGCCATCTCGACCCGCGACGAGATCGTCGAGAGTGCCGGCAGCAGCAGCACGTCCGAGCCCGCCCCGGCGCGATCGCACGGCGTCGGCACGGCATGGCCGGCCACCATGAGATCGAGGATCGTGGTCTCGCGCATCGAATTGCGTCCCGCGGGGATCAGGTCCGCAGTAGCTCGTTGATCGCGGTCTTGGCGCGGGTGCCGGCATCGACGCGCTTGACGATGACGGCGCAGTACAGGCCCGGTCCGGGCGAGCCGTCCGGTAGGGCCTTTCCCGGCATGGTGCCGGAGACGACCACCGAATAGGGCGGAACGCGGCCGTAGTAGACCTCACCGGTGGTCCGGTCGACGATGCGGGTCGAGGCGCCGATGTAGACGCCCATCGAGAGCACGCTGCCCTCGCCGACGATCACGCCCTCGGCGACCTCGGCGCGCGCACCGATGAAGCAATTGTCCTCAATGATCACCGGATTGGCCTGAAGCGGCTCGAGGACACCGGCGATGCCGGCGCCGCCTGAGATGTGGCAATTGTCCCCGACCTGAGCGCAGGAGCCGATCGTCACCCAGGTGTCGACCATGGTGCCCTTGCCGACCCGCGCGCCGAGGTTGATGAACGACGGCATCAGCACGGCGCCGGGGGCGATGTAGGAGCCTCGGCGGACGAAACAGCCCGGCACCGCGCGGAAGCCGGCGGCGCGGAACTCGGCCTCGCTCCAACCCTCGAACTTCGAAGG
>CAZZZJ010000577.1:0-2480 GCA_964658355.1 Beijerinckiaceae bacterium | reverse complement strand
CCTCCCCATCGCCCGTCAACTGGGCCGCGCTCGACCCGGCGCCCGAGACGCCGTCCCCGTTCGAGTCGGTGTGGTCCGATCCGGCCGCATCGATGACGGCGCCCCCTGTGGCGGCCGAGAAGCCGCGGCGCATCCTGCAAAGCCTGATCGTGCCCGAGCCCGAGCCCGATTTGTCCGAAGCGGTGATCGAGCGCGAGCCGCGGCTTCCGCGCGTGCGGCGTGTGAAGCCCCCGCAATCACGGACCGGAACGGCACGGACCGAAACGACCCGAGCCGATGCCGCTCGGACCGAGGACGCATCATCGGACGCGATCTGGTCTTTTGCCGACATCGCGCATGCATCCGCGGACCTGACGGCCGCGACGCCGTCGGTCCAGGCTCCGCCCGAGGTCGTGGCTTCGGTGGTCACGCCGGCCCGCAAGCTGCAGAAGCCGCGGGCGGCCGAGCCCGCACTCGCGCCGGGTGAGCGCTGGAAGCGGCGCCTGCCGCGCTCCTTGCGGTAGCGCGGGACCGGCGCTCAGGCGGCGCGGCGCACGGCGTAGCGGTAGCAGCGCCCTTCCGTGTCGAGGAGTTCGCTGTCCGACGTCTCGCACCAGACCACGTCGTCCTCCGGGCGTGCCGCATCCGTCAGTTCGGTGCCCCGCACGATGCTGAGCGCGATCCCGAAGCCGTAATTCGTCGCGGTGGCCTCGGCGATGGCCGAACCGATGTCGGCCTCGTCCGGCAGGCAGGCGAACAGGACGCCGTCGGCGATGGCGAGCGTGTAGGTTCCCATGGCGGGCTCCGCGTTCTCGAAGCACGGGACCGTATGACCTCCGACCCGTAACGGAAGCCCGGTCGGTGGGATGCTGCAATGCAGCAGGCGACGGTCGTCAGCGCGCGAAGGTCGACGCGCCCGAGCGAACGTGCGGAATGTCACGCGACAACCTGCTTCGTCCGCGCACGCGATCGTGTAGACGTCGTGGCCCGACCCTTCCGAACGCCCGTGACCCCATGACGGACTCGTTGCTCGACAGGCTCGCCGACCTCCTTGACCCGGGCGGTCTCGTCGTCGGCGCCGAAGTGTCGAGCCGGCCCGCAAGCTGGACCCGTCCCGGCGAGCCCTGCGCCGCGGCGGCGCTGGTCCGACCCCGCAGCACCGCGGAGGTCTCGGCCGTGCTCGCGGCGTGCCATGCGGCGGGGCGTGCCGTCGTCCCCCGCGGCGGCGCCACCGGCCTCGTGGACGGCATCCTCTGCGCGCCTGGCGACATCGCATTGTCGCTGGAGCGGATGACCGGGATCGAGTCGCTCGATCCGCTGGCGATGACCCTGGTGGTCCGCGCCGGCACCACGCTCGAAGCCGTCCAGACCGCCGCGGAGGCCGCGGACCTGTTCTTCCCTCTCGATCTCGGTGCCCGCGGCTCGGCGACGATCGGCGGCACGATCAGCACCAATGCCGGCGGCCTCCGGGTGCTGCGCTACGGCATGATGCGCGAGATGGTGCTGGGCCTCGAAGCGGTGCTCGCGGACGGCACGCTGGTCTCGTCGATGCGGCCGCTCATCAAGAACAACACCGGGCTCGATCTCAAGCAGCTGTTCGTCGGGACGGAGGGAACGCTGGGCATCGTCACCCGCGCGGTCCTGCGCCTGCGCCCGGCGCCGGCCGGCTACGCCACCGCGATGCTCGCCTGCGCCGACGTGAACGCCGCCGCCCGCATCCTCGCCCAGGCGCAGAAGGCGTTTCAGGGGCGGGTCTCGTCCTTCGAGGGGATGTGGCCGGACTTCTATCGGGCGATGACCACACTCGGCCGGTTCACCCCGCCGCTTCACCGCGAGCACCCGTATTACGCGCTGATCGAGATCGAGTGCATGCCCGAAGAGGAGCCGCGGTTCCTGGGCCTTCTCGAAGCCCTGATGTCGGAGGGCGTGGTGCGCGACGCCGTGATCTCGGCCTCGGAGGAGCAGCGACGCGCGCTCTGGCGCATCCGAGACCGCGTCGAGGTGCTGGTCGAAACCGGGCTTCCCCGGCCGTTCGACGTCAGCGTGCCGCTCTCGGCCATGGCGGACTACGTCGCCGAGGCGCGCGCGCGGATCGCCGCGATCCATCCCAAGGCGGGCAGCGTCGCCTACGGGCATATCGGCGACAACAACATCCACTGGAACACCGCGCGGCTGCCCGACCCGGCCCTCGAAGCCGCGGTCGATGCGGCGATCTACGAGCCCCTCGCCGCCCTCCAGGGCTCGGTCTCGGCCGAGCACGGCATCGGCCTGGAGAAGCGCGGCAAGCTCGCGCTGTCGCGCTCGCCCGCCGAGATCGCGGCGATGCGGGCGGTGAAGCGCGCGCTCGACCCGAAGAACATCCTCAATCCGGGCAAGATCTTCCCGGAGCCCGCCGGCTGATCCGGCTAGAAACCGACGCGGTCGCCGCCCTTGAGGGACAGCATCGCGCGGGCGTCGTCCGGCGTCGCGATCTCGAGGCCGAGCCCTTCGATGATCCGCCG
>CAZZZJ010000576.1:0-2483 GCA_964658355.1 Beijerinckiaceae bacterium | reverse complement strand
GCGTGCATTTCCGCCACTTCGCGCCGGAGGCCGAGCGGACCGGCTACGCCGCCGAGCGCTACGTGTTCGAGGCTCGGCGCCACTGGGGCGTGCTCGACGGGCATCTCGCGGGCCGAAGCTTCATGCTGGCTGAGTACGGCATCGTCGACATGGCGGTCTGGGGCTGGGCGCGGATGCTGCCCTTCGTGCTCGGCGAGAACGCGATCATCGAGTTTCCGAACGTGAAGCGGCTGCTCGACACGGTGAGCGCCCGGCCCGCCGCGCAGCGGGCCGAAGCCCTGAAAGGCCGGCACGCCTTCAAGGCCGAGCTCGACGACGAGGCCAAGCGCTACCTGTTCCGGGCGATGAAGCTCGGCTGAAAGGAAGCCTTATCCGAACCCACCTTCCTCCCGAGACGCCCGCCCCGGCGCGCCTCGGAGGAGGGCGCCGACGATCGCGCCGGGTTCCGGAGGGCTCCTTCGAGGCCTCCGCTTCGCTGCGGCACCACTGGATGCGCTCGCGGGTCGGTTGCCCCGCACGATCGACGTGTCCCGACGGGCAACGGGACCGGCGGGGCTACGCCGCCGCGAGCGCCATGCCCATCGATTCCTTCTTCATCAGTTCGCGGTAGAACCCGTCGAGATGGGTGAGCTTGTCCGGCGAGCCGTCCTGGATGATGCGGCCGCCCTCGAGCACCACGATCCGGTCGAAATCCTTCAGGGTCGAGAGCCGATGGGCGATCGCGATGACGGTGCGGCCCTTCATCAGGTTGGCGAGCGCGTGGCGGATCGCCTCCTCGGATTCCGCGTCGAGCGCCGAGGTCGCCTCGTCGAGCAGCAGGATCGGCGAATCCTTGAGGATCGCGCGGGCGATGGCGATGCGCTGGCGCTGGCCGCCCGAGAGCTTGACGCCGCGGTCGCCGACGATGGTGTCGAAGCCCTCCGGGAGGGCGTTGATGAAGTCGGTGCAATGCGCCGCGTCGGCGGCCTTCCACACGTCCTCGTCCGAGGCTTCCGGCCGGCCGTAGCGAATGTTCTCGCGCAAGGTGCGGTGGAACATCGACACGTCCTGGGGCACGACGGTGATCGCCTCGCGCAAGGATTCCTGGGTCACCCGGTCGATGTCCTGGCCGTTGATCAGGATCTTGCCGCCCTT
The DNA here is from genome assembly GCA_964658355.1 of Beijerinckiaceae bacterium. GTDB lineage: Bacteria > Pseudomonadota > Alphaproteobacteria > Rhizobiales > Beijerinckiaceae > Methylobacterium. Next base: position 1,349 of record CAZZZJ010000576.1, on the reverse strand, counting down.
GGCTTCGTAGAAGCGCTGGATCAGCGAGAACAGGGTCGACTTGCCGCCGCCCGACTTGCCGACGAGGCCGACGCGCTGGCCCGGCTCGAGGACGAGATCGAAATCGGTGAAGACCGAGCGCCCGTCCGGGTAGGCGAACGCGACGTGCTGGAACTCGATCCGCGCGCCGGTCCCGGAAAGCGGCACCGCCTCGGGATGGTCGATCAGGTCGTGCGGCTGCAGCAGGGTGTGCAGCGCCTCCGAGAGGCGGGCGGTGTGCTGGGTCGCGTCGACCAGCGCGACCGCGAGATCGCGTGTCGCGGCGAGGATGCGGATACCCAGGGTGCAGACCAGCACCACCTGGCCGTTCGTCGCCTGGCCCGCCTCCCACATGGTGATCGCCCAGTAGAGCAGGCCGAGCACCGCGAGCACGGTGAGGATCGCGTGAACGATGCGGAGCTTCTCGAGGTAGAGCAGCGAGGAGCGGCGGGCGCGCATCTCCTTGGCGATCGTCCCCTCGAAGCGCACGCCCTCGCGCTTGAACGCCGAGAAGGCGCGCACCAGCGGCATGTTGCCGACGAGGTCCACCATCTCGCCGTCGACGCTCGCGGCCTTCGAGGCGAAGTCGTGGTGCAGCGGCTTGCCGGCGGCGGCCATCTTGAACATCAGCACCACCACGGCGGCGAAGATCGCGGCCAGCACCAGCGCCATCGTGAGGTTGACGCTGCCGATGTAGAGGATCGATCCGAAGGCCGCGACGCAGGGCGGCATCACGTTGAACACGAACATGTTCTCGACGGTGAAGATCGCGTTCGAGGTCGCGGTGATGCGCGAAGCCAGCGTGCCGGGCTGCCGGTCGGCGAAGAAGCTCGGCGAGTGCCCGGTCATGTGCCGGAACAGGTCGCGGCGGATGTCGCCGGTGACGCCGACGAAGGTGAAGGAGCCGACGAGCGAGGCCACGCGCCAGAGCATGTTGTCGGCGGCGATGAAGGCGATGAGGATTGCGAGCGCGCCCCAGATCAGGTTCGCCTGCGGCCCCTTGCTCAAGGCGTCGACCACGCCCTTCAGCGCGTAGTCCGTCGAGACCGAGAAGCCGACGGCGCCCAGCACCGCGACCAGGATCACGGCATGCGGCAAGGCTCGGCGCCGCAGGTAGCGGCCGACGAAGGCGAAGGGCCGGTCGGCGTATTGGCAGAGGTCTTCCATCGCGATGAGCATCTCGATTTCAGGCGACGCGGAGGGCCGGCGGAGGGGTGAGGGGCGAAGGGGCGGTGGACGCGGGATACGCGGTGTCGGACGGAACTACGACGGGACGCGGGAAAAAATAAGCGCCGGCGGGGCAACGCAACAGCATCGTCAACCGTTGCGTG
>CAZZZJ010000575.1:0-2491 GCA_964658355.1 Beijerinckiaceae bacterium | reverse complement strand
TCGTTATCGGTGCTCAACTCACGATCAAGTGTGGATCTGGCCTGCCGAGCGCGATCCCTATCCGTGCAATGGCTCCGGCACACCCAACAATGCGATGCTGAGTGTTTCGCGAAATCTGCGCATTCGTCGGAACGCAGATTTCACTGTCGGACGAGACCGTTACAGGCCCCTGGCACAGCGCGGGGCTCGGCCCGGGATGTTGGATGATCCAAACGTGGTCGGCGATCGCACTGTCCGTCGGCTTTATGTCCAGGACTCAAATCTGTGCATTCCTGGATAAAAATGTCGCACATGGTTGAAGTCGCCATCGCATAAGGCATTCGCGCGTACTGGTATAAATACACCAAGCAATGGGCCGACTTTCGATGTGGGCACGTCCGGTCCTAAAGCGGTTCAGCGCAGAGGAGGACCTGTGGAGCGGCCCGACGTGTCGGTCGCCAAGCCTCGGTCCCGGCGGCATGATCGCCCGGTGACGGTCCCCGCAATCTTCACGGCATCGTGAATTGTCGAGACACAGTCGCTCGCAGCGGCATCCGCGCCGACGCATCGTCTCGTGCGGACGAAACTTCGGCTCCACGAACGAACTTGCCCGCCGCGGGGTTCTAGCCGGTGCGAGCTCTGTTCAGGAGACGGTCTTGTTCAGAAAAACGTCTTGCCCGGCGACAGGTCTTGCTCAGCGGAAGGTCTTGCGCGGATCGAAGGCGTCGCGGACCGCTTCGCCGGCGAAGACCAGCAGGCTCAGCATCGCGGCGATCACCAGGAAGCCGGAGAGGCCGAGCCAGGGGGCGGTGAGGTTGTCCTTGCCCTGCGCCAGCAGCTCGCCGAGGGACGGCGAGCCGGGCGGCAGGCCGAAGCCGAGGAAGTCGAGCGAGGTCAGCGTGGTGATCGAGCCGTTGAGGATGAACGGCAGGAAGGTCAGCGTCGCCACCATGGCGTTCGGCAGGAGATGCACCGTCATGATGCGGATGTTCGACAGGCCGAGCGCGCGTGCGGCTCTGACATATTCGAAGTTCCGGGCGCGCAGGAACTCGGCGCGCACCACGCTGACCAGCGCCACCCACGAGAACAGAAGCATGATCCCGAGGAGCACGAAGAAGCCCGGGGCGATGAAGGCCGAGATGATGATGATCAGGTAGAGGGTCGGGATGCCGCCCCAGACCTCGATGAAGCGCTGGAACGAGAGGTCGACCCAGCCGCCGAAATAGCCCTGCACCGCGCCGGCGATCACCCCGATCACCGAGGAGACGGCCGCCAGGATCAGCCCGAACAGCACCGAGATGCGGAAGCCGTAGATCACGCGGGCGAGGACGTCCCGGGTGGTGTTGTCGGTGCCGAGCCAGTGCCAGGGAATGCTGGCGCAGCCCGCGCCCGGCACCGTCTCGGCGGCGTGGCACTGCGCCTCGGTGAGCATCCAGGTCGGCGGAGAGGGCGAAGGCGTCGGCAGGCCGTCGTTGATGGTGTCGTAGGAGAACGGGATCGGCGGCCAGACCGCCCAGCCGTTCTCCGCGATCTCCTTGGCGATCTCGGGCGTCCGGTAGTCGGTGCGGGCCAGGAAGCCGCCGAACTTCTCCTCCGGGTAGTCGATCAGCACCGGGAACAGCCACTCGCCCTTGTAGGAGGCGACGATCGGCCGATCGTTGGCGATGACTTCGGCGAACAGGCTGACGACGAACAGCGAAACGAAGATCAGGAACGAGACGTAGCCCAGCCGGTTGCGGCGGAAGTTCTCGAGCCGGCGCCGGTTGAGCGGCGACAGGCCGCCGCGGCGCGCGGGCTCCATCGGCCGCGCCTCGGGCAGGCCCTCGCTCGGCCGCAGCACGATCGGCTGCGCACCGGGCATGGGAGCAGGTACGGCGTCACCCTCGGGGGGCCGAGCGATCTCGTTCATCGCGGGCTGCTCCGGAGGAGGGCTGCGCGCGCGTCCCGCCCCCGCGAAGGGGGGAGGGGGGTGCTGAGGGTCGTCAGCCGTCGATCCGCACGGCGGTGCCGTCGATCTCGTTGGGGCGCACCCCGCCGCTGCGCTCCATCCAGCGGCGCAGCAGGCGGACGTTGCGGCGGTTGGCCTTGAAGGCGGCGTCGAACAGGTCGCCGGCCAGCGGCACGATGCCGATCGCACCGTCGAAGGCGACGTTCAGCGCCATCCGCGCGATCAGCCAGCGCGGTGCCCCGAGACGGCGGGCTTCCGCGACGATGTAGGACGAGATCACCATGCCGGCGATGTCGCCGACCACCGGCACCAAGCCGATGATGGCCTCGATCCCGACCCGCCGGTTGAGGCCCGGGATCAGGAACGCGGAATCGAGCAGATGCGCCAGCGCCTCCAGCCGGGCGAGCGTCGCCTCGCGGCTCTGGTCTCCGATGCGCAGCGTCGTGCCGGCGCGCCATGTCTGGGAGAAGGTCTTTTGGGAGAAGGTCTGCGAGGAATCCATCGGCGGAATCCGGGGAGCGAGGGTCAGCATGCGCCGGGATGTGGCGCCGCCGGCCGCCTCCG
>CAZZZJ010000574.1:0-2507 GCA_964658355.1 Beijerinckiaceae bacterium | reverse complement strand
CGCAAGAATGGCAAGCTGACCCAGCGCTCCGACCGGAGCCTGCCGAGCGAGGCGAAGGCCCGCGAGAGCGGCCTGGGGCAGATCGAAAAGCTTCTTTCGGGTGTCGGCGACCGGTAAGGTCCACGACGCGGCATCGGATCACGCGAACGGCGCGGCGCGGGCTTACGGCTCCGCGCCGTTCCACGTTGAGGCTCCCGGTTTCATCCTGAACCCGATCGCCGATTGCGCCTGCACGGTATGACCGAAAGACGGTTGCCATGTTCGCGCCAGCGCCAATGTATGGCTCATGCTCGACACCAACCGCCAAGCCCAAGCCCCCTCCAAGCCGGATGCTTCGCCGACCCTCGATGCGCTGACCCGTCAGCGGCTCGGGCGGCATCTTCAGGCCCTCTACGAACCGGTGATCGACGAGGCTCTCGATCCCCGCTTGGCCGAGCTGATGCGGCAACTGGACGACGATCGAGACATCGGATCCTGACGCCGTCGCGTCGACCGACTGCCGCAAATAGCCCGGCGGCGTGCATGTCCTCAGATCATGGCGGGCAGGACTTGCATGGTGCATTGCGAAGAATTAGTTGTGCGCTGCGGGATAGCGATGGCGTCGCCGTCCCGTTGCCCTTCTTGGGCGTTTCCTCCCTAGACTTCGGGCCGCTCCTCTTGGGGGCGGCCTTTTTTCTGCCGAGGGCATCGGCTTAGGGCCGAGGCCCTGCGCTCACCAGCACGGCTATTTTTGATCGCCTCCGACCGGGTTTCGACGAGCGCCTTGCCTCCACCGTCGTGAGGGATTCGTTTCATGACCAACGTGATTCGCCCCACCTTCGGCCGCCCGCCAAAACCTCGGACGATGGCGTCCGAGGACACGACTCACCAGCCGCTTCGCATCTACGGTGACGCCGCCGGCCACATCGTGGCCCTGATGGAAGATCCCGACGCGCCCGAGGGCGCGCTGCTCAAGGTCGTGGTCGGTCCGTTGGCGGGAAACAGCGTCGAAGCCGTCGCAATCCTGCCTCGGACGGAAGTGGGCGAGATCGATGCCGAACTGGTCGGAATGGCGGTCCTCCGTGCCTTGGCGTTGACGGAGTAGTGGGGCGCACGGTCATCGTGCCGGAGGATTCGGCTGCTGCATGAGGCGCGATCGCTTCGATCCGCCCCCGACGGTCGCTTGTCGGATCGCCGAGCGCCCGTCCCAAAGCCGGCCGCGATCGGGTAAGGTGGCGGCAGATCGAAGGCCCGGCCGACGCGCGGGCCCCAATTCCGGCCACGGACGGGTCGAACCCCATGTCACCCCTCGGCCCGTTGCGCGACCGACTTCGAACCGCCCCGACTCTTCACGATCCGGAAACCGCCGCCGCGCGCCTGAGCGACGTCGAACCCGACTTGCCGGCGGGGCTCCTGACACCCGCGTTGCGCGCGCTGCTTCTTGGGATTGCCGACCATTCACCGTTCCTGTGGCGGCTGATCGCCCAGGCGCCGGATCGATTTGCCGCCCTGGTCGGGCAGGCACCGGAAGAAGCCGAGGCGGCGATCACGGCGCGCCAGCGCGCGGTCGGACGCGTCGGTGGGGCGCGACCCGACCTCGCCGCGATCGGGCAATCGCTGAGGAAGAACCGGGCCGAGCATGCCCTGCTCGTGGCGCTGGCCGATGTCGGCGGCCTTTGGGATCTCGCGACCGTCACGAAAGCCCTGTCGGACTTCGCCGACGCGTCGGTCTGCGCGGCCACCGACGCGCTGCTGCTCCAGGCGACCGGTCTGGGTCAGTTTCGTCCGCCGGACATCGCGACGCCTCAGGTGGGATCCGGCTTCGTCGTCCTCGGGTTGGGTAAGCTCGGCGGGCGCGAGCTCAACTATTCCAGCGACATCGACCTGATCGTGTTCTTCGACGCCGCCGGCGCGCCGCTCGCCGACGGTGTCGAGGCGAAGCCGTTCTTCGCCAAGCTCGCGCAGGGCATCGCCAGACTCCTCGAGGAGCGCACCGCCGAGGGCTATGTCCACCGGGTCGACTACCGGCTCAGGCCCGATCCCGGATCGACCGCGGTCGCACTCTCCACCGACTTCGCCTTCGACTACTACCAGTCGCTCGGCCAGAACTGGGAACGGGCGGCCTTCATCAAGGCACGGCCGATCGCCGGAGACCTCGCCGCCGGGGCGCGCTTCCTCGCCGAGCTCACGCCCTTCATCTGGCGCAAGTATTTCGACTTCGCCGCCATCGCGGACATCCACGCGATGAAGCGGCAGATCCACGTCGTGCGCGGGCACGAGGTGCTGGCGGTCGCCGGCCACGACATCAAGCTCGGCCGCGGCGGCATCCGCGAGATCGAGTTCTTCGTCCAGACGCAGCAGCTGGTCTTCGGCGGGCGGCGTCCCGAATTGCGCGGCAGCCGAACGGTGCCGATGCTGGGCGCGCTGACGCAGGCCGGCTGGATCGACGGGGCCGCGCGCGAGGAGCTGAGCGCGGCCTACGCGTTCCTGCGCACGATCGAGCACCGGCTGCAGATGCGGCGCGACGA
>CAZZZJ010000573.1:0-2513 GCA_964658355.1 Beijerinckiaceae bacterium | reverse complement strand
CGCCGGTCTCCTCCTCGATCGCCAGCACGCCGGGCAGGGATCCGGGCGCGGCGTCGGTGGGCGTCGCGCGGGTCAGCGTCAGGTGGAGGCCGGCCGCATCGACCGTGAAGGGCTGGGGCGCGGCGTTCTCGATCGCCGTCTCGGAATAGGGGAAGAACGCCACCGACCGGATCCGGTCCGGCGTCAGGCCGCTGGCGGCGAGATCGAGCGCGAGCCGGTCGCCCTGGCTCGACAGCCGCACCGGCCACGGCGAGGCTTTGGGCAGCGCGGCGCGGGCGCGGGCGAACAGGTCGAGGTTGGCCGGGTCGGCTGCGGCCTCGCGGGCGACCGGCAGCGTTAGGGCGAGGTCGGCCGACCCGGGAATGCACTCCGTCTCGCAGACGAGATAGGTGAGCTTGCCCGAAAGCGTCACCGGGGCGGCCGGGTCGAGGCTCGGCGGCGGCGTGACCCGCACGAGCAGGATCGCTTCGCCCTCGTAGCCGAAGTTCATCAGCGTCGCGATCGGGATGCGGTGCGGTGCCGGCCACTGGATCGCCGCGGCCGAGAAGCCGGCCGGCAGCGTCCAGGTCACCTCCGGCGGGAGACCCGAATCGCCGGGGTTGCGCCAGTAGACGTGCCAGCCCGGCTTCATCGCCATGCGGATCGCGACGGTGAACGGGGTGGCGCCGGAAACCTGCGCCGTCTCGGCCGCGAGGCTCGCCCGCACCAGGTCCGCCGGCGGCTTGAAGCCCTGGGCGGCGGCGGGCCACGCGAGCAGGGACAGGAGCAGGGCGAGAAGACGGATCATGCGGTCCCTTCGCGCGACCGGTGACGACGGTTTCGCGCCGCCGCTCTCATAGGCGCGAACGGGCAAGGGGTAAAATCGCGATGGCGCGTCCGGGTGCCGCGCGGGGAAGGCCGATCCAACCCAACCGCTTCGTCTCGAACGCCTGTTCGACGACGGATCCCACCCGCCGGCCTCATCCCGAAGTGCTTCCGCTGCGCGATTTCCGGAGGGCTCCGTCGAGGCCTAGGCTTCGCCGCGGCGCCTCAGGATGAGGATGTGGATAGGTGGACCGGAGTCAGGTTCAGAGCGCCGCCGTCGCCCGCTCCAGCCAAGCCCGTGTCTCCGGGTCGAGGTCCGGGCCGAGCACGCCGCGGACGTGGACATGGTAGCCGTCGATCCAGGCGCGCTCGTCCGGGCTCAGCATCTCGGGCACGATGAGTCGGCGGTCGTAGGGCGCGAGGGTCAGCGTCTCGAAGCCGAGCACCGGGCGCTCGCCGCCCGGCACGTCGCGGGGCTCGACGAGGACGAGGTTCTCGATGCGGATGCCGTAGGCGCCGGCGCGATAGTAGCCCGGCTCGTTGGACAGGATCATGCCCGGTTCCAGCGCCACCGTGCCGGTCTTGGCGATGCGCTGCGGGCCCTCGTGCACCGACAGGAAGGCGCCGACGCCGTGGCCGGTGCCGTGGTCGAAATCGAGCCCGGCCTCCCAGAGCGGCAACCGCGCGAGGGTGTCGATCTGCGCGCCGGTCGTTCCCTTGGGAAACACCGCGCGGCCGATCGCGATGTGGCCGCGCAGCACGCGGGTGTAGCGGTCGCGCATCTCGGGCGTCGGCGTGCCCACGGCGACCGTGCGGGTGATGTCGGTGGTGCCGTCGGGGTATTGCGCGCCGGAATCGATCAGGAACAGCTCGCCCGGTTTCGCCGTCCGATCGGTGGTGCGCGTCACCCGGTAATGCACGATCGCGCCGTTCGCCCCGGACCCGGAGATCGTCGGGAACGAGACATCGCGCAGGTCTCCGCCCGCGGCACGGAAGTCCTCCAGCGCCTCCACCGCCGCGACCTCGCTCACCTGGCACTGCCCGTCGAGCCAGGCGAGGAAGCGCACCAGGCTCGCGCCGTCGCGCCGATGCGCGGCGCGGGCGCCGGCGATCTCGGCGGCGTTCTTCACCGCTTTCATCGCGGTGATCGGGTCGGGGCCGACATCGGCGGTGCCGCCCACCGTCGCGATGCGCTCCTTCAGGGCGACGGCGCCGGTGGCCGCATCGAGGCGCACGCGCTTGCCCGCCAGCTCGCCGAGCGCCCCCTCGAAATCGTCCCGGCCGGCGAGGTCGGCGATCGGGGCGAGCGCCGCCCGAGCCGCCTCCGTCACGTCGTGCGACACGAGGAAGAGCTGGGGACGGCCCTCGCGCGGCAGGATGGCGTAGCCGAGCGCCAGCGGCGTGTGCCCGACATCGCCGCCGCGCAGGTTGAACGCCCAGGCGAGGTTGTGCGGATCGGAGATCAGCAGGGCATCGCACTGGCCGGTCTCCAGCACGGCGCGGATGCGCGCGATCTTCTCGCCCGCCGCCTCGCCGGCGAGGTCGAGGGGTTGCGCGACGACGCGGCCCGAAGGCGGCTTCGGCCGGCCGGCCCAGACGGCGTCGACCGGGTTCGCGAAGACCGCCTTCACCTCGGCGCCCGCCTTCGCGGCGGCCCGCTCCAGGCGGGCGAGCCCGTCGGGCGTGTGCAGCCACGGATCGTAGCCGAG
>CAZZZJ010000572.1:0-2516 GCA_964658355.1 Beijerinckiaceae bacterium | reverse complement strand
CCGACGTGCTGATCGAGATCACCCGGCGGCGCTACGGCTGCGTCGGCGTGGTCGATGGGGATGCGCGGCTGATCGGCATCGTCACCGACGGCGACCTGCGCCGTCACATGGGCCCCAAGATTCTCGACACCACCGTACAGCAGGTGATGACCGCCGCGCCCGTGGTGGTGGAGGCCGACCTCCTGGCGAGCGCCGCCCTGGAGGTGATGAACCGCAAGCGCATCACCGCGATCTTCGTGGTCGAAGCCGGCCGCCCCGCGGGCATCCTGCACATCCACGACCTGCTGCGGGCCGGCGTGGTCTGACGCCCCGGGGATCAGGCGTCGCGCAGACCGCGAACGTCTCTCGGTGTCATGCCGAACCGACGCCGGAACGCGTGGTTGAAGGCCGGTAGATCGGTAAAGCCGCACGCGTAGGCCACCATCACGATCGTCCGTCCATCGCGCCCGGAAGACGACAAATGCCGACGGACCCGGCCGAGACGGGCGTCGCGGATCGCCGCCGCCACCCCCTCGCCGGCGCTGAACGCGCCGTAGAGCTTGGTCCGGGACACGTTGGGGACCGCGCGCAGCTCGCTCGGCGCGAATGCAGGATCATGCAGACGCCGCTCGAACTGCACCTGCGCCAGGGGCCGGAGCGATTTCGGCGAGACGCCACGATCCGGCCGGCCGTCCTCGCCATGGACGAGGGGGCGCAGTCTCCCTTCGATCACGCGGCTTCATCGAAACGCAAAAGGGGCCGGCGATCCGCCAACCCCTTGCGCTGTCGAGCCAATTCGATGGTACCACCGCCCCGGCTCGAACGGGGGACCTCTAGATCCACAATCTAGCGCTCTAACCAACTGAGCTACGGCGGCACTGCGGCGGGGTGTATCGTGGCGGCGACGGCATTTCAAGCGGGTTCGATCGTGGTCGCCCGCCTGTGGACGAAGGCGCGAGCGAACCCGTAAGGATCGGGCGTGACCTGTCGTCCCCGCCCCGCGTCGCGATGAACACGCCCGCCGAGACCCCGCGTCGTCGCTGGGCGCGTGCCACCCTGGTCCAGGCACCGGGCCGGCTCCGCGTCCTCGTTCGCCGGAGCGAGATCGGACTCGTCGTGCTCGCCGGGGTGACCGGATGTGTCGGCGGCGTTGCGGTGGCGGGCATGACCGTCGCGACGCAGGGCCTGCGCGAGGCTCTGTACCGCCTGCCGCGAGGCACCCGCCTCAGCGCAGCGGACGGCGTGACGCCGCTGGCCCTGTTGCTCGGCCCCGCCATCGGCGGGATCCTGCTCGGCCTCCTGATCCTCGCCGCCAACGCGGTCCGCGGCCGGCGCAGACGTCCTGTGATCGATCCGATCGAAGCCAATGCCCTGCATGGCGGCCGGATGTCGCTGCGCGACAGCCTCTACGTCGCCGTCCAGAACGTGATTTCGAACGGGGGCGGCGCCTCGGTCGGATTGGAGGCCGGCTACACCCAGATCTGCGGCGGGCTGGCTTCCCGCCTCGGCATCGCCTTCGAGATGCGGCGCGGCGATCTTCGCACGCTGGTCGGCTGCGGCTCGGCCGCCGCCATCGCCGCCGCTTTCGGGGCCCCGCTCACGGGCGCGTTCTACGCCTTCGAACTGATCATCGGCACCTATTCGATCGCGACGCTGACCCCCGTGGTGGTGGCCGCGCTCTGCGGCAGCCTCGTTTCGCGGGCGCTGGTGGCGTCGGAGCCTCTGGTGGCGCTCGACAACGTGCAGGCGGTGACGACCGCGGCGGTGACCGGCGCCGACACCGTGCCGAGCCTGATTCTCGGTCTGCTTTGCGCCGGCCTCGGCATCCTCATCATGCGCGGGGTGACGCTGGTGGAGCAGGGCGTGGCGGCGACGCGCATCCCGCGTGCGGCAGGTCCCGCGCTCGGCGGCCTCTGCGTCGGCGCGCTGGCCCTCGCGATCGGACCTCAGGTCCTGTCCGGCGGCCACGGAGCGCTCCATCTCCATTTCGCGGACGGCGCCGAGACCACCGGTACGGCGGCGCTCGTCCTGCTGTTCGTGGGCAAGGCGACGGCTTCGGCGATCTCGATCGGATCGGGGTTTCGCGGCGGCCTGTTCTTCGCCTCCCTCTTTCTCGGAGCGCTCGCGGGGACGTTGTTCTCGACTGCCGCGCCCGCGGTGATCCCGGGGCTCGCCGCCTTCGGGCTGACGCCGCTCGCCTACGCGGTCATCGGCATGAGCGCGCTCGCCGTGGCCGTCATCGGCGGTCCGCTCACCATGACGTTCCTGGCGCTCGAAGTGACCGGCAGCCTGCCGATCACCGGCCTCGTCCTCGTCGCGGTGATCGCCTCCTCGCTCACCGTGCGGAAGACCTTCGGCTATTCCTTCGCAACGTGGCGCTTCCATCTGCGCGGCGAGAGCATCCGAAGCGCCCACGATATCGGGTGGATCCGCAGCCTGACGGTCGGTCGCCTGATGCGCAAGGACGTGCGCACGATCCCCCTCGACACGCCGATGGCGACCTTCCTGCGGGCGCACCCGCTCGGATCGCCCTCGCG
>CAZZZJ010000571.1:0-2528 GCA_964658355.1 Beijerinckiaceae bacterium | reverse complement strand
GACGCCTCGGTGCACAGGAAGTAGATCGCCTTGGCGACCTCGTCGGGCGTGCCGAGGCGACGCTGCGGGATCTGCTCCACCAGCTTGTCGGTGCCCGGTGAGAGGATCGCGGTGTCGATCTCGCCGGGGGAGATCGCGTTGACGCGCACGCCGAGCGGCCCGAAATCGGCGGCCATCTCGCGGGTCAGCCCGGCGAGCGCCGATTTCGAGGTGCCGTAGGCCGCGCCGGCGAAGGGGTGGACGCGCGATCCCGCGATCGAGGTGACGTTGACGATCGAGCCCTTGGCGCGGGCGAGCTCGTCGCGCAGACCCTGTGCGAGCAGCACCGGCGCGAAGAAGTTCACCTGGAACACCCGCTGCCAGGTCGCGAAATCGGTCGGCAGGGCGCCGAGCCGCTCGCCGTTCGGGCCCTTCGGCGAGATCCCGGCATTGTTGACCAGAGCGTGAAGCAGGCCGCCCTCGATCGAGAGGCGTTCGGCGACCTCGCGCACGCCGCGCACGGTATCCTCGGCATCCGCCAGATCGACCTGCAGATGGTCCTCGGGGCCCATCTCCCACGGGCAATTCTCGGGAAACGCGTGGCGTGAGCAGGTGATGACCCGCCATCCGGCTGCGGAGAAGCGCTTGACGGTGGCGTGGCCGATGCCGCGGCTCGCACCGGTGAGCAGCATGACGCGACGGCGTTCGTTTCCGGGTGTGGCCAAGGCCGTGCCTCGCTTCCATTCGGGGCCGGTGCCAGGGCACCCCGGCGTGCCGCCGCGCTGAAGCTCAGGTCTAAGCGCAGCGAACTCGAAAATCCAGGGACTTCGCCGCGACGCAACACCGGCGGAAACGCTTGACCCGGAGGGGATCCGGCGGGATCACCGCTGCTCGCTCGCACTCCCAAGCCGGATCTTCGCCCCATGCCGCACACGGCCCGCCCCCCCGACCGGATGCCCGAAATTCCGGAGGACCGACGCAGCCGGGCCCAGATCGAAGCCTCGGAGGTCTTCGAAGCCGCGCGGAAGACGCCGGTCTTCGGCCCGTTCGTGCCCCTGCTGCGCAGCCCGGACCTGATGCTCCGGGCGAGCGACATGGGCCTGTACCTGCGCTACGACAGCGTCCTGCCGCTCCGGATCAGCGAATTCGCGATCCTGATCGTCGCGCGCGAGTGGAGCCAGCAGGTCGAATGGCAGATCCACCATCCGATCGCGCTGAAGGCCGGCGTCGATCCGGCGGTGGCCGAGGCGATCGCGCAAGGCCGCCGCCCCGACGGCATGTCGGCCGAGGAGGAAGTGGTCTACGCCTTCTCGACCGAGCTCCAGCGCAACAAGGCGGTGAGCGATCCGACCTACGAAGCGCTGGTCGCCCTCTACGGCGAGCAGGGCGCGATCGATCTCACCGGGATCAACGGCTACTACGCCCTGCTCGCGATGACGATGAACGTCGCCCGCACCGCCTTGCCGGAGGGCGTGACCCCGCCGCTGCCGGCGCTGATCCCTTAGCTTCGTCCTACGGATAGAGGCGCGACCGATCCCAGCCGTCGCCGTTTCGGGTGAAGCGGACGCGGTCGTGGAGGCGATAATCGCCGTTGCGCCAGAACTCCATCGCCACGGGGACGATCCGGAAACCGGTCCAGTTCTCGGGCCGGGGCACGGGCCCGTCCTCGTAGCGGGCGGACAGTTCGGCCACCTCGGCCATCAGCGCGTCGCGGCTCGCGAGCGGACGCGACTGGCGGCTGGCGATGGCGCCGAGCCGGCTGTCGCGATGACGGCTCGCGAAATAGGTATCCGCCTCCGCGGGCGTGACGCGCGACACCGGTCCGCGGGCCCGGATCTGCCGGCGCAGGCTCTTCCAGTGCAGCACGAACGCCGCCTGCGGATTGGCGGCGAGTTCCTCGCCCTTGGCCGATTCGACGTTGGTGTAGAAGACGAAGCCGCGCGCATCGAAGCCCTTGAGCAGCACCATCCGCACGTCGGGCAGGCCGTCGGAGCCGGTGGTGGCCAGCGCCATGGCGTTGGCGTCCTCGGGCTCAGCGGCCGTCGCCTCCGCCATCCAGGCCGCGAACAGGCCGAACGGGTCGTCGCTCAAGGTGAAGTCGGCGGCATCGACCGTGCCGGAAACGCGCACGCTCGACTCATCGATCTTTAACGCGTCCACGACTTAATCCTCCTGTGTGAGATCCGGGTCGGGGGGCACCGACGTGGGAGCTCGTTTACGCGCCATCACGGCTTGGGTTCAGGTCTCTCGGATTCAGATGTAATGCGTCGTCGCGACAAGTGGGAAGCGGCCGCGGCGATGCCGCAGGTCGAAACGTGGACGCCGTGGACCGCGCGGGCAATGCTGGCCGCCGGCCTCCTGTCGCTGCTGTCCGCCTGCAGCCAGCCGCTCCTGATCTTCCGGTCCGACCCCACGCCGGAGGCGAAGGCCGACGCGGTGGCCGACGAGCCGATCGTGACGGGCAGCATCAGCCGGCGACCGACGAGCTTCGGCGCCGACCTCGGCGAGGAGGATTGGCGCCGCGCCTACGCCGCGCTCTCGGTCGCCCT
>CAZZZJ010000570.1:0-2529 GCA_964658355.1 Beijerinckiaceae bacterium | reverse complement strand
CCGACCACCACGGCGAGCACCAGGGCGGTGAGCGCCAGCTCGAGGGTCGCCGGCAGCCGCTGCAGGATCACCGACAGGGCGGATTCGTTGTAGACGAACGAGCGCCCGAGATCCCCGTGCAGCGCGCGGACCACGAAGCTGCCGAACTGCGCCCAGAGCGGCCGATCGAGCCCGAGCCGGGCGGCGATGGCCGCGCGCTCGTCCGGCGTCGCATCGGGCGCGGCCAGCATGTCGATCGGGTCGGCGATGGCGTAGACGCCGACGAAAACCAGCGTCGCCATCGCCGCGACGGTGACGAGCGCCTGGCCGAAGCGCTGGATGAGGTAGGTCAGCACGGGACCGCCTCTTCCCTGTCTCCGACGGACCTCGGGCTTGCCCGAGAGCCGCGCCTCGCGTGCCCAAGCCGGGCAAGCCCGACCCGGGTGCGGGGGGAGGTGGGGCGCGAAGCGGGTCGGGAGAGGGCGGCAGCCCTCACTTCACCACCACGACGTCCATCGCCAGCGTGTACTGGTCGATCCGCGGCGTGTAGCGCAGGCTCTTCACCGTGGCCCAGGGCGTCACCTCGAAGTGCAGGGGGATCAGCGGGTAATCCGCCATCGCCAGCGCCGAGGCCTGGCGCAGCAGGGCCTCGCGCTTGCCCGCGTCGAAGGTCCGCATCGCCTCGCTGGTGAGCCGGTCGACCTCGCGGCTGCAATAGCGGCCCCGGTTGGTGAAGCCGCGGCCGGATTCCGGATCGAAGCACAGCAGCAGCGAGTTCAGCGAATTCGACATCTCGCCGGAATCGGCGCCCCAGCCAGCCAGATAGGCGGAGAAGGAGAACGTGTTGCGCCGGGTGAAGAAGGTGGACGAGGTCGAGGCGTCGAGGGCGGTCTTCACGCCGATCCGGCTCCACATCTGGGCGACGGCCTGGGCGATCTTCTCGTCGTTGATGTAGCGGTCGTTCGGCGTGCCGAGGGTGATCTCGAAGCCGTTGGGAAAGCCGGCCTGCGCCAGCAGGTCCTTCGCCGCCTTCGGATCGTAGGCGACGACGGGGAAGTCCTTGGTCGTGCCGGAGAGCGGAAACGGCAGCAGCTCGCCCGCCGCCTGCGCCACCCCGCCCATCACCCGCTCGACGATGGCCTTGCGGTCGATCGCCTTGGAGAGCGCCTCGCGCACGCGCTTGTCGAGCAGCGGGTTCCTGTCCAGCTGCGCAGCCTTGTCGGTGCCGCGGATCGTCGGCGTCGTCCAGCCTGCGCCGTCGAACTGGTCGAGGTGGATGTAGATGATGCGGTTCGACAGGCCCTTGGTGACGGTGAAGCCGGCCGCCTCGATCCGCGGCAGGTCCTGGATCGCCGGGTTCTCGGTCAGGTCCGCGTCGCCGGCGAGCAGCGCGGCGACGCGCGGCCCGGTGGAGACGATCGGCTTCATGGTCACCGTGTCGAAGGCGGGCGGCGTGCCCCAGTAGGTCGGGTTCCTGGCGAGCACCACCTGGGTGCCGCGGACGTACGCCTTCAGCGCGTAGGGCCCGGTGCCGACCGCGACCTTCGGGTTGCCGAAATCGGTGGATTTCGGTGGGGTGCCCATCCCCGCGCATCCGCCCTTGGCGAAGGTGACCGGACCGGCGGCACCCGAGGCCTTGGCGCTGAGCATGCCGAGCGCCGTGATGTTGGTCGGCAGCAGCGGCAGGGGGCCTGCGGTCCTGATCACCACGGTCAGCGGGTCGGGGGCGGTGACGCTCTCGAACGGCCTGACGAAGGTGGCGAAGGAGGAGGGCGAGTTCTCCACCAGCGGGATGCGGCAGAATGTGTAGATCACGTCGTTGGCGGAAAACGGCGTGCCGTCGGAGAAGGTGACGTTCGGGCGCAGCTTGAACGTCCAGGTGTGCGCGTCGTCGGCCGTCCACGAGAGCGCCAGCGCGGGCACCACCTTCATCTCGGCGTCGGTGGTGATCAGCCCCTCGAAGATGTGGCGACGCAGCGAGTTGTTGGGCCCGAGGTTGTGGAAGTGCGGGTCGATCGAGGTCGCCTCCGCCGCCAGCCCGATGCGCAGGTCGCGGGCCAGCGCGGCGCGCGGCCAGCCGGTGGACGTGAGGAGCAGTCCGCACAGGGCGGCGAGCGACAGGGTGCGGCACGGACGACTGCGCGTCTCGAACATCGACGGTTCCGTGTAGGAGGAGCGGGCACGCGAGGGTGGCGCATCGACGGCGCTAGCGTCAATCGTGCCAATCCAAGCTGAGCCCCGCCGCCGAGGACACGCACGATGGGAATGAAGACGACGTTCGTGGTCCAGACCTTCGTGGTCAAGCGCAAGCGCCTGGTGCCCGGCGACCGCGAGGTGGCGCCGACCGAGAGCGGGGCTTTGAAGAAGGCCGAAGCCATGTCCGCCCGGATGCCCGGCACCGCGGCGCTGAAGGTGGTCGCCGACGACGAGACCGGAGAGCTGGAGAGCGCGACGATCCTCGGGCGGTTCGGCGAGGTGCCGGAGGACTTCGCCGAATCGCTGCAGGGCGGCTGACCGGACGGCCGCGACGGACCCCCGATCGCGGAGAGG
>CAZZZJ010000569.1:0-2541 GCA_964658355.1 Beijerinckiaceae bacterium | reverse complement strand
GGCCGACGCTGTTCTTCGGCGTCACCGGCGGCAATCTCGATTCGATGGTGAACCGCTACACGGCGGATCGGCGCCTGCGAAGCGACGACGCCTACACGGCCGGCGGGGAAGGCGGCGCCCGCCCGGACCGGTGCACCATCGTCTACACCCAGCGCTGCCGCGAGGCCTACAAGGACGTTCCGATCATCCTCGGCGGCATCGAGGCGTCGCTGCGCCGCATCGCCCATTACGATTACTGGTCCGACAAGGTGCGCCGCTCGATCCTGGCGGATGCGAAGGCCGATCTGCTGCTCTACGGCAATGCCGAGCGCGCCGTGGTCGAGGTGGCGAACCGCCTCGCGGCCGGCGCGGCGCCGCATGACCTCGACTCCATCCGGGGCGTCGCCCTGTTCCGCCGCGTGCCCGCGCATTACACCGAGCTGCCCGCCGACGATCTCGATTCCGCCGACGAGGCCGCCACCCGCCGCCCCGGCGAGACCGTGATCCGGCTCCCCGCCTACGACGAGGTCAAGGACGACAAGGAGACCTATGCCCGCGCCTCGCGGGTGCTGCACCGGGAGGCCAATCCCGGCAATGCCCGCCCCCTCGTCCAGCGCCACGGCGACCGCGACCTGTGGCTGAACCCGCCGCCGATCCCGCTCTCCAGCGCGGAGATGGATGCGGTCTACGACCTGCCCTACGCCCGCGCCCCCCATCCCTCCTACGGCGACGCGAAGATCCCCGCCTGGGACATGATCAAGTTCTCCGTGACGATCATGCGCGGGTGCTTCGGCGGCTGCACCTTCTGCTCCATCACCGAGCACGAGGGCCGGGTCATCCAGAACCGCTCGGAAGACTCGATCCTGCGCGAGATCGAGCTGATCCGCGACAAGACGCCGGGTTTCACGGGCGTGATCTCCGACGTCGGGGGACCGACCGCCAACATGTACCGGATGGCGTGCAAGGACCCGAAGATCGAGGCCGCGTGCCGGCTGCCGTCCTGCGTCTTCCCGGACATCTGCCCGAACCTGAACACCTCGCACGACGACCTGATCCGGCTCTACCGCAAGGTCCGCGAGGTGGAGGGCGTCAAGAAGGTGATGGTCGCCTCCGGCGTGCGCTACGACCTCGCGGTCCGAAGCCCCGAATACGTCGAGGAACTCGTCACCCACCACGTCGGCGGCCGTCTCAAGATCGCGCCCGAGCACACCGAGCGCGGCCCCCTCGACCTGATGATGAAGCCGGGAATCGGCACCTACGACCGCTTCAAGGAGATGTTCGAGGCCGCCGCCAAGAAGGCCGGCAAGAAGTACTACCTGATCCCGTACTTCATCGCGGCGCATCCGGGCACGACCGACGAGGACATGATGAACCTCGCCCTCTGGCTCAAGAAGAACGACTATCGCGCCGATCAGGTCCAGACGTTCCTGCCCTCGCCCATGGCGACCGCCACGACCATGTATCACACGGAGATCAACCCGCTGCAGGGCGTGCGGCGCGGCGGCAGCCAGCCGGTCGACGCGATCAAGGGGATGCGGCAGCGCCGGCTGCACAAGGCGTTCCTGCGCTACCACGACCCCGAGAACTGGCCCCTGCTGCGGGAGGCGCTGCGGACGATGGGCCGCGCGGATCTCATCGGGCCGAGGCCGGACCAGCTCGTCCCGTTCTCGCAGCCGCCGGGAACGGGCCTCGGCAAGGCGCAGGGCCAGCAGCGCCCCATGCGCCATCCGGGCGCGCCGCGTTTCACCACGAAGGGCGTGCCCCTGAGGAAGTGACGCGCGCGCCCGGCCACCCCGACCGGTCCTTCGGTTCGCGACCCGTGCCGGCCGAGCCGACGGCGTTCGCATCCGGGTAGCGGTCCTTCGTCGGCGGGCCGGAACCTCGGCCCGGGATACCCCCGCGACGCCTTCGACGAAATAATGTGGAACGCCACTAGACGACCGGTCTAATTCGGTCTATCTCCACCGTAATGGCACGCGCTTCCGCAAACACCGACACCCGCCAGGAGATCCTCGACACCGCCTACGGCCTCGTCGGCGCGAAGGGGTTCTCCGGGGTCGGGCTCAACGAGATCCTGACCACCGCCGGCGTGCCGAAAGGATCGTTCTACCACTATTTCGGCTCCAAGGAGGCCTTCGGCGAGGCCCTCCTGGCGGACTACTTCGAGACCTATCTCGCCGACCTCGATGCGATGCTTGCCGAGCCGGGCCTGAGCCATGCCGAGCGCCTGATGACCTACTGGCGCAAATGGCAGGCGACGCAAGGGAGCATCGACTATCAGCGCAAGTGCCTCGCGGTGAAGCTCGCGGCGGAGGTCTCGGACCTGTCCGAGGCGATGCGCCTCGCCCTCAAGGGCGGCACCGCCGCGATCATCGAACGGCTGTCGCAATCCATTGCGGCGGGCGTGGCGGAGGGTTCGCTCACGGTCGGAAGCGCGCCGCACACGACCGCCGAGGACCTGTACCACGTCTGGCTCGGTGCGAGCCTGATGGCCAAGATCGTCCGAACCGACGCGCCGTTCGAGGCCGCCATGGGCACGACCCGGCGCATCCTCGGCCTCGC
>CAZZZJ010000568.1:0-2553 GCA_964658355.1 Beijerinckiaceae bacterium | reverse complement strand
AGCGCGAGAGCGAGGCGACGATGCGGGTGACGCAGGCGCTGTTCACCTTCGTCGCGATCGGCAAGGACCGGAAACCGCGGCCGGTACCACCGCAGATCGACGACGCCTGGGAGTAATATCGCAGCCCGGTGGCAGCGGTGGCTGGATCGTCGGGTCCCCGCGGTGTCCGGTCGAAGCTTGAAGCCGTCATGCCGAAGGGATCGAAAGGTTCCCCGTACGCCTCAGGCGACCGGCCGGTAGGCAGTGCGAAAGCGCAGGCCGAAGACCGCGAGCATCGTCATTCCGCACAGGACGGTGTTGGCGTTGAGCAGCACGTTCTCGAAAGAGGCCGAGACCACGGCGAGCATCCAGACGCGCAGGAAGAACAGCGTCTGCGCATCCAGGCGCCGGCCGGCGTTGGCACGCTTCAGGTCGCGGACGGGGGCCAGGACGAGGGCGTTCAGGAGCAGCAGGGCGCCCGGCACGCCCATGATCAGGGCGGCGTCGAGGAAGGAATTGTGGGCCTGCGTCGCGGTCTGCACCCAGTCCGATCCGGGATCGGCGCCACCGCCGTAGACCGTGCGGTCGGTCAGCCAGAACGCGCCGTAGCCCCAGCCGCGGATCGGGTGCTCGACGATGTGCTCGATGGCGAACGCCCAGATCTCGTTGCGCGCGGTGAAGGTCGCGTCGGGGATCAGGGCGTCGAGCACGGTCCGGATCGGCGGCAGGAGCACCGAGCCGATCGTCGCCACGATGAGCAGCGCCACCGGGCCGACCAGCAGGAGGCCGCGCATCGCCCCGCTGCGCAGGCGGCTGCACAGGGTCGAGACGAGCAGGACGAGGGGAAGGACGGCGAGCGGCGTCTTCGAGCCGGCGAAGACCATGAACACCAGCGCCGCCGCCGTGATGGTCCAGCCGACGCCCCGATGCAGGACCGCGGCGACGTAGAGGCCGCAGACCGCGATCATCGACATCGCGGATCCGGCCTCGTTCTTGTGCGTGAAGATTCCGCGCCACAGGCCGATATGGTTGTACTCGCCCGTCACGTCGAACGCCGAGTGGATCGTCAGACCGGGGACCAGCAGGACGCCGAGGTAGCTCGCTGTCAGGACGACGCCCGAAGCAAGCGCCAGAGCGCTGGCGAATTGCCGCCCGCTCCGTGCGACGATCAGGACGCCCGCCGCGAGAAGCGCGACGATGCCGAACAGGACGATCCGGCGGATCGACAGCATCGGATCGGTCGAGAGCACGGTGGTGATGCCGAGCCAGATCCCGAGCAGCAGAAGCGGCCAGGAGGCGAGCGGGCGCAGCCGGCCGAGCCCGAGCCGGCCGAGCACGGCCAGCATCGCCGTGCCGAGGGCGATGAACAGCCCTTGAGTGAAGACGCTGCCGGATTCCGGGTCGCTGAGAAGGCTCTTGCTGGCGAGGTCGCTGAACCAGATGTGGTTCCAGAGCAGGACAAGGACGATCGTGAGGAACGGCAGGCGGATGCCGTCGGGGATGTCGCGCCCCCGTGCCGTTCGCGACAACGGGACGGTCGATGCCTCGAACTCGATGCCGTGTGCCGCTGACACGAACCTGTCCTCGCCGATGATGCAGGAGCCTCGGACCCTGGGCGTCATGATAGTCCGAACGGCGTGCGCCGTCGCCCCGAACCCGACGCCGGCGCCGCCCGATCGTCGGTAACCTTGACGTGCGGGAGCGTCAGCGGCGCCCGATCGTCAGGGATTGCCGGCTCGCCGCCTGGGTCTTGAGGAAGGACGCCATCTCCGCGAGCTCGGGCGCCTTGGAGCGGAAGGTCACGGAAAGCGCGAGCAGCGTGTCGGCATGGTCGAGACCGGGATAGACCCGCTCCTGCACCGGCACGCGGGCGACGCGCAGCTTCTCGGCGAGGCTCTGGGTGTTGCGTGGGCGGACGGTGGTGTCGTTCGCCCCCGTCGCGAGGAAGGCCGGCGGCGCGTCCGGGCCGGCGAAGGTCACCGGCTGGGTCGCGCGCGGGTCCGGCGCCTGCCCGAACACCTTGCGCGACGTGTCCTGGTCGAAGGGCAGGAAGTCGTAGGGGCCCGACAGGCCGGCGACCGCACGGATCACCTTCGGATCGACGCCCGCCGCCTTGAGGTAGCGCGTGTCGAGGGCCAGCATCACCGCGTTGTAGGCGCCGGCCGAATGCCCGGCGAGCACGATCCTTCGCGGGTCGCCGCCATAGGCCGCGATGTTGTCCCGGACCCAGGCGATGGCTGCGGCCCCGTCTTCGAGGAAGCCGGGGAAGGGCGCCTCGGGGTAGAGCCGGTAATCCGGCAGCACCGTCACGAAGCCCTGCGCGGCGAGCGCCTGGCCGACGAAGGCGTAATCGTCCTTCGAGCCGTTCTGCCAGGATCCGCCATAGAAGAACACCAGCACCGGCGCGTTCTCGGGGGCCGCCACCGGAACGTAGACGTCGAGCCGCCGACGGGGACCCTCGCCGAACGGCTCGTCCCGCAGGGCCTGCCGGCCGCCGGCATCCCGCGGGCCGACCGCGTCGAACAGGGCGAGCGGGGAGCAGGCGGCGATGCCGATCGCGGCGAGCGCGAGGCA
>CAZZZJ010000567.1:0-2553 GCA_964658355.1 Beijerinckiaceae bacterium | reverse complement strand
ACCCACGGCCTGCACGTGTCGCTCGGCATCGTCTGGCTGATCGTGCTGATGGTCCAGACGGCCCAGAAGGGCCTGATCGCCGAGAACAAGCGCCGGCTGATGTGCCTGTCGATGTTCTGGCACTTCCTCGACGTGGTCTGGATCGGCGTGTTCACCTTCGTGTACCTGATGGGAGTGCTGCAATGAGTTCGGCGACGGGGGCGGGGCACCACGCCGAGTCTCACGGCCACGACGGCCACGGCCACGCGACGGGCGCGCACGGCTCCTTCCGCAGCTACATGACCGGCTTCGTGCTCTCGGTGATCCTCACCGCGATCCCGTTCTGGCTGGTGATGAGCGACGTGCTCGGCAATGCCGTGCACACCAGCCTGATCATCATGGCCTTCGCCGTGGTGCAGATCGTGGTCCACATGATCTACTTCCTGCACATGAACACGAAGTCCGAGGGCGGATGGACGATCCTGGCCCTGATCTTCACCCTGACCCTCGTCGTGATCACGCTGACCGGCTCGATCTGGGTGATGTATCACCTGAACACCAACATGATGCCGACGTCGCCGCACGACCTCATGCATCACAAGCCCTGAGGACGATCCGCCTCGGCCGGGCCGCCTTCAACCTCGCGAGCGCGGTCGCGGTCGCGGGGCTCGTCGCCCTTGGGGTCTGGCAGATCGAGCGCCGGGCCTGGAAGCTCGACCTGATCGCCCGGGTCGAGGCCCGGGTGCAGGCGGACCCGGTGGCGGCCCCCGGCCCGGCGGAATGGCAAACGGTTACGGATGCCGGCGACGCCTACCGGCACGTGCGGGTGTCGGGTCGTTTCCTCCCGGACGCCGCGACCCTGGTCCAGGCGGTGACGGCACTGGGCGGTGGATTCTGGGTGTTGACCCCGCTGGTCTCCGACGGTTTCACGGTGCTGGTGAACCGCGGTTTCGTCCCGTCCGACCGCCGCGATCCGGCGGGGTGGCGCCCGCCCGAGGGCGAGGTCGCGCTCACCGGCCTGCTGCGCCTCACCGAGCCCGGCGGCGCGTTCCTGCGCAGCAACGCGCCTGCCGAGAATCGCTGGTACTCGCGCGACGTCGCCGCCATCGCGTCGGCCCGCGGGCTGGCCGACATCGCCCCCTATTTCGTCGATGCGGACGCGTCGCCCGAGGGCGGCCTTCCCGTCGGAGGCCTGACGGTCGTCGCCTTCCACAACAACCATCTCGTCTACGCGCTGACGTGGTTCACCCTCGCCGCGATGGTGCTCGGCGGCGCGATCTACGTGAACCTCGGGCGGCACGCGATCGAAGCGCCGCCCGGTTGAACTACGCCGATCGGACCCTTTCCGATCGGACCCCTGCCGATCGGGTCGTTGCCGAGCGGGATCGCGATCAGCCGGCGTTGGGTTTCGGCGTCAGCTTCAGGATCCGCCCGTCCGGCCCGTCGGTGACCGCATAGACGGCACCGTCGGCGCCCACACGCACGTCGCGGATGCGGGCGTCGAGGGGAACGCGCTCCTCCGTGACGACCTTGTCGCCATCGACCTTCAGCACCACGATCCCCTCGCTGACGAGACCGCCGACCAGGAAGTCGTTCGTCCAGGCCGGAAACAGCGTACCGGTGTAGAGCGTCATGCCGGACGGCCCGATCACCGGATCCCAGTAGTAGACCGGTTGCACCGTGCCGGCGGCCTGCGTGACGCCGTCCCCCAGCGCCTCGCCGGAATATTCGATCCCGTAGGTCGCCACCGGCCAGCCGTAGTTGAGGCCGGGACGCGGACGGTTCAGCTCGTCGCCGCCACGGGGGCCGTGCTCGACGGTCCAGAGCCGGCCCTGGCCGTCGAGGGCCGCCGACTGGACGTTGCGATGGCCGTAGGACCAGATCTCCGGCTTGGCCTTGTCGCTGCCGTAGAACGGGTTGTCCTTGGGCGCCTGGCCGTCGGTGTCGATGCGGAACACCTTGCCGAGGCCGCTGGCGAGGTCCTGGGCCTGCCCGCGCGTCGCCTTGTCGGAGCGCTCGCCCACCGTGACGAACAGCTTGCCGTCCGGCGCGAAGACCAGGCGCGAGCCGAAATGCTTGTCGCCGTCATAGGTCGGCATCTGCCGGAAGATGACTTTGACGTCCTCGAGCTTTCCGCCGCCCTTGCCGTCCTGGACGAGCCTGGCCTTCGCCACGGTGGTGCCGTTGCCCTTCTCGCGCGGCTCGCTGTAGCTGAAGAACACCTGCCCGTCGGTGGCGAAGGTGGGGCCGAGCGCGATGTCGAGCAGACCGCCCTGGCCCCGGGCATCGACCTTCGGCACGCCGGCGATCGCCGGGCCCACGGTGCCGTCCTTGGCGACGATCCGGATCTTGCCGGCCTTTTCGGTGACGATCATCCGACCGTCGGGCAGGAATTCCATCGCCCACGGACTGGCGAGACCCTTGGCGACCGTGGCCACATCGACCTTCGCGGCGTCCGCGGGCTTCGGGGCGCGGGTCTGGTTCGGCAGCAGCGGCTTGTAGCTGGTGTTCGGCGGGGTGGTCTCGGCGGGGGTGTCGCCGGCGCTCTTCGCGGCCGGTGCGCTGAAGGCGTCC
>CAZZZJ010000566.1:0-2605 GCA_964658355.1 Beijerinckiaceae bacterium | reverse complement strand
GTCCGGCAGTCGATAGGTCGCCGTGGCGAGGCGACCGATGGGCCCGTTGCGATCCTCGCTGTCGTTGACTGCGTCGGGATCGACGCCCCGGTGCAGCAGGGCGGTGTCGGTGAAGGCCCGCAGCGGCCCATCCGGATCACCCGTCATCCGGCGCAGGCGTCGTTCGAGACGCGGTTCGGGGATCAGGTTGTGATCGTCGGGCGGCACGTCGGTGATCTCGGCCCTGAGGGCCTCGCCGCTCACGGCCTTCAGGATGGCCGGTCTCAGGGCAGGATCCGCATCCCGCAGCAGGATCACGATGTTCGCGGCCTGGTCGACGCGCGGGAAGCGCGTGCCGTAGGGGGAGCGCTCCTGCCGACGCTGCCACGTGTCCACGGCGACGGTGGCGAGGACGAGCAGGGAGAGCGCCCCGAGCAGGAGCAGCATGATCCGCCCGAGCAGGCCGACGCGGGCCATCACGGAGCCTGCCTCACCGGTGCGGCGAGGATGTAGCCGGCATTGCGGACGGTCTTGAGGAGCGCGGCCGCCTGGCTGCCCGCGGCGTCGAGCTTGTGCCGCAACCGGCTGACCTGCACGTCGATGGTCCGGTCGAAGGCGTCCGCCGTTCGGCCGCGGGTCCAGTCGAGGAGCTGGTCGCGCGAGAGCACCCGCTGCGGCCGGGTGACGAAGCAGTGCAGCAGGTCGTACTCGGCGCTGGTCAGCGGGATGTCCGTCCGCGGGTCTCCGACCGTGACCCGCCGCGCGGCGAGGTCGACGACGAGGTCTGCCACGGCGAGCGTTTCCGGCTCGCTGGTGGCCGGGTGGGCACCGTTCCCCTGCGCACGGCGCAGGACCGCGCGGATGCGGGCGAGCAGGACGCGGGGATTGAAGGGCTTCGAGACGTAGTCGTCGGCCCCCATCTCCAGGCCAAGCACCCGGTCGATGTCCTCATCCTTCGCGGTCAGCATCACGATGGGCGGACCGCCCGCCTCGCGCAGCCGCCGGCAGATCGACAGCCCGTCCTCGCCCGGCAGCATCCAGTCGAGCACGATCAGGTCCGGGGCGGGTCCAGTCGCGAGAAGCCGGTCGAGTCCCGCGCCTCCGTCGAGGCCGACCACGCGGAACCCCTCGCCCTCGAGATAGCCGGTGAGCTGGGTACGGATGTCGTCGTCGTCCTCGACGATGGCGATGGTGATGCTGTCGCACATGACACGAGGATAGGCCGCGGTGACCGGGCCGCAACGCGAAAGCGCCCGCTGTCACAAAACGTTACATGCCGCGAGCGTCCCGTCACATCCGGGAACGGTCCGGGCGCGACGGTCATCCGCATCGCAGCGCAGGTCCTCGGGCGGGTCCCGGCGAACCGACGAACAGAGGCACCGGACGCATGGCCCCAGCCCAACTGGGATCCCCGCTCCGGCATGTCGTGACCGCGCTCGCCCTGGCGGGGACGATGGCCGTCCACGGCGGGACGGTCGACGCCGCCCCGCGAGCGGATGCGCCCGACACGTCTCCATCCGGTGACGGGAGCGAGACCTATCGCGGCGACCGGATCGAGATGGCCCGGGATGTCCCGAACGCCGCGCTCGCTCAACTGCGGCGGGCGGCCGAGCATCAGGTCGACCTTGTCGAGGCCACCGTCCTCGACGCTTCCACCAAGGCTTTCCTGCGACGCTTTCCCGTGGTGGTACAGACCGGCGCGAGCGCGGGCAGCCACTACGGCGACAGCGTCACCCTCGCGGTCGCGGACCCGGGCGACGACCGCCCGATCCTGCTGCACGCGTTCATGCACGTCTATCACGTCCGGATGCTGCCCGGCGGCAATCGGAACCCGGACATCCAGACCTTCCATGAGCGGGCCAGGGAGGGCGGACTCTACCCGGCCGACGCCTACGTCATGAAGAATCCCGGCGCGTTCTTCGCGATGACGCGCCAGCGTCTACCTGCACGGAAGGCTGGCGCGCGAGCCCTTCACCCGCGATGAGCTCCGGCGGAAGCAGCCGGTCTATTTCGGGTACCTGAACCGACTGTTCGGCAGCCCGAGAGCCGCAGCGTTCGAGGCCATGCAAACCTCCGGGCCGGCGCGGCCTTGATCATCGACCGACGGTCGCTGGTCCGATTCCGCCGCTCACGGCACCCGAGGCGCTCGATCTGGGGGACGTCGCATCCGTCCTGGCAGGGATCCATGGCCGTCCGATCCGACGCGAGGTCGTCGCCGACGAAGCGTCGGCGGCCGGCATGCAGGCGCAGGGCGTCCCGGCGGCCGTCATCGCGATCGCGCTGGGCCTGTACCGCGCCGCGCGGGCCGGGGAATTCGCGGCCACCGATCCGACGCTGGCGACCCTCATCGGCAGGCTTCCTCGTGCCTTGGAGTCCGTTCTGTCGGGCCTGTCGGCCCTTCGCTTCCAGATCGGCAACCAGCCGGCATTCAAGCGTCGTCGCCTGGCGCTACGGCGAACCACACCGTCGCGGCAGGTCGCCGTATGGCTTCAAGCGGCGGCGCAGGGGAACCGTCGCGGTGCCCCGGAGAGGCGTCGTGTCGGGCGCCGTTTGGCGCCGTCGCCGGCCGGCGAGGAGCGTCCCCTGGCATCGACCCACGCGGATCTGAAGGGTTGGCCTCCTTGGT
>CAZZZJ010000565.1:0-2622 GCA_964658355.1 Beijerinckiaceae bacterium | reverse complement strand
ATCGGCGACGAGGAGGACAGCCACCTCGGCGACTTCATCGAGGACAAGAACGTCGTCCTGCCGATCGACGCGGCGATCCAGTCGAACCTGCGCGAGACGACGACGCGGGTGCTCGCCTCGTTGACGCCGCGCGAGGAGCGTGTGCTGCGCATGCGCTTCGGCATCGGCATGAACACCGACCATACCCTCGAGGAGGTCGGGCAGCAGTTCTCGGTGACCCGCGAGCGCATCCGCCAGATCGAGGCGAAGGCGTTGCGCAAGCTGAAGCATCCGAGCCGGAGCCGGAAGCTGCGGAGCTTCCTCGACAACTGACGGTCGGATATCCCATTGTTCGATCCGCCGCCCCGGAAAAGTGGGTCGCGCCGTATTCACGGTGCGATCGGCCATCCGGGACGACGGAACGACTGCGCCTTCCGGTTCGCATCGTTCTCGACGTCGTCAGCCAAAACCTTGCTTTGGCGATCCGAAAGCCCACCTTGGCCATATGCTCGACCGTCGCCAGCATCCATCCGTGCCGCCGACCGCCGCAGCCGATGGCTCGGAGGCGGACGACGTGCCGTTCGGCGCGTTGCAGGATTGCGTCGCGATCCGTGACTGGCTGCTGAGCGAGGGTGCGCGTCTGCCCGAGCCCGACGACCTGATCGCGGGCTTTGCCGAGCGCCTGAATGCCGTCGGCGTGCCGGTGGACCGGACCTCGACGGCGATCGATACGCTGCACTCCGAATATTCGGGGATCGGCCGCATCTGGACGCGCGAGGCCGGAACCACCGTGCGGCTGTTCCCGCACGGGGAGGCCTCCGAGCGGGCCTACGCCGCGAGCCCGTTTCGGAAGGTCCACGAGGACGGTACGTGGCTGATCCTCGACCTGGCCGAGACGCCGGACGACGCCTACTCGGTGATCCCCGACCTGAAGGCCGCAGGCTACAGCCACTACATCGTCGTGCCGCTGTTCTTCACCAACGGGACGCACAACGGCATCACCTTCGCGACCCGGGACCCCGAGGGGTTTCGGGACGAGGACGTCGCGATCCTGCGCTTCATCATGCCGGCGCTGGCCGCGGTGATGGAGATGCGGATCGTCACCAAACAGCTCGATACGGTCCTGCGCATCTATGTCGGCGACGAGCCGCACCGGGCCATTCTCTCGGGCGACATCCGCCGTGGGCAGGTGAAGCGCATCCGCTCGGCGATCCTGTTCGCCGACATGCGCGACTACACCCGCATCTCGGCGGACATGACGCCCGAGGAGGCTGTCGACCTCCTCAACATCTTCTTCGATTGCCTCGTCCCGCCGATCGAGCGCGAGGGCGGCGAAGTCCTGAAGTATCTCGGCGACGGCCTGCTCGCGATCTTCCGCGAGCCGGGCGACGACCTCGGCGGTGCCGCCAAGGGCGCGCTGACGGCGGCCCAGGGCGCGCTCGCCGCGCTCGACGAGGCCAACACCCTGCACGACTTCGCCGTGCCGATGATGGCCGGGATCGCGCTGCATCACGGCGAAGCGGCCTACGGCAACGTCGGCTCGGGCACGCGTCTCGATTTCACAGTCATCGGCCGCGACGTGAACATGGCGAGCCGCATCGCCCGGCTCAACAAGACGCTCGGCGAGCCGCTGCTGATGTCGAAGCCCTTCGTCGATTTCCTGTGGGGAGACCCCGTGCCGCTCGGCGAACACGTACTGGACGGGTTCGCCGATCCGATGATGGTCTATCGCCCTCGCCCGAAGCCGCACCGCCGGCAGGGATAGGCCGCTTCAGCCGCGCAGCGTCATCGTGCCGCCCGTGACGCTGAAGTCGCGCACCCGCTTCAGGAACGACATGCCGAGGAGGTTGGTGCCGAGACGCCCGCCGGGGACGATGACGGCCTCCACGTCGCGCACGGCCACGGGGCCGATCCGGATCAGGCCGATCTTCACCGGAGCCACCCGGATCAAGCCGTTGGCCGTCATCACGGGTCGTGTGAAATCACGCGGCCCAACGACGATGCCGAGGCGGGCGGCAGCCTCCTCGGTGAAGCTGCAGGCGGTCGCCCCGGTATCGACCATCATGCGCAGCGACCGGCCGTCGACCACCGCGTCGGCGAGGAAGTGGCCGTTGCGGTCTGCATTGAGCGCGATCGCCGTCGACGCCGCCGACACCGGCTGCGTCGAAAGTGCCGGCTGGGCGACGGCCTTCCGGCTCGTCAGACGATTGCCGAGGCCTCCGAGCGCCCCCGCGCCGAGGCCGGCCGCCACGCAAAGCATCAGGATCGTGCGCAACGCCAACCTCCGCCCCTCGGTCTTCGAGGAAGCCCGCAGACGAGCACGACACCGATGAACGATGCGTGGCGACATGATCTTCATCGGCTCGAGGGCGATGCCTTCGTTCCGGCAGGGTTTCCGATCGGTCTCGGTCCGATGACGAATCACCATCGTCGCGTTCGGCCGAAACGCCGACGGGGTTGACCGGGCGTGTCGGCGGGACCACATCTGCGGTGTTCCAGGGAGATCCCCGGCAAGGGGCTGAGAAACCGCTGGCAGGCTCGTGAGAGTGTGCGGCGCGGAAATCCTTCGAACCTGATCCGGTTCACACCGGCGTAGGGATTGGACCGTGGGCGCCGTCTTCGATGACGGACAGCCCCAGCTTC
>CAZZZJ010000564.1:0-2638 GCA_964658355.1 Beijerinckiaceae bacterium | reverse complement strand
GTCGGGTACCATTCGAGGCTGCCGTCGGCGTTCGGCCGGCCGAGCAGCGCGAGATAGGCCAGCCACCAGGCCGGCACGGCGAGGTAGGCGGCAAATCCGAGGCCGAGATAGGGGGAGACGACGAGCGCGAGCGCGAGGCTGCCGGAGGCGGCGGCGGCGAGCGCGGCGCGCGAACTCCAGCCGAGGCCCACGATCAGGATCGGCAGGGGCGCCAACAGGTAGAGCACGATCGCGAGCGGGGTGGCCTTCAGCAGCATTCCGAACAGGAGTGCCGAGACGAGGCCCGCGCCGATACCGATGCCGAGGTTCTGGACCATGAAATCCGCTGTCCCGCCGCCGCGCGAAAGTGCGGGCGGGGTTAGAGGCGACGTGCCCCAACGATCGGGCGGCGGCTGGAACCGTCGCCCGGAGGATGGCGGCCGGCCCCGGATGCCAGGGCCGGCAAGCTCCCGAAGGACCTACTTGATGACGTAGGGGAGCAGGCCGAGGAAGCGCGAGCGCTTGATCGCCTGGGCGAGTTCGCGCTGCTTCTTGGCCGAGACCGCCGTGATGCGGGACGGAACGATCTTGCCGCGCTCCGACACGTAGCGGGAGAGCAGCTTCACGTCCTTGTAGTCGATCTTCGGCGCGTTGGCGCCGGAGAAGGGGCAGGTCTTGCGACGACGGAAGAACGGACGACGGCCACCGCCGCCGGCGGCTCCAGCGCTTGCACCGAATGCCATGGCTTAGTTCTCCCCGCCGAAGCTGCGCTCGGGCCGGTCGCCGCGGTCACCGCGGTCGCCCCGATCCCCACGATCGCGGTCGCCGCCGAAGCCGCCGCCACCACCGAAGCCGTCGTCGTCACGACGGCGGCCACGCTCGCGATCCTTACGGTCGTCGCGGTCGCGCTTTTGCATCATCGCGGACGGCTCGTGCTCGAGCTCCTCCACGCGGATGGTCATGAAGCGCAGCACGTCTTCCGAGATCTGCATCTGGCGCTCCATCTCGGCCATGGCGGCCGGCGGGGCGTCGATGTTTAGCAGGGTGAAGTGCGCCTTGCGGTTCTTCTTGATCCGGTAGGCGAGGGACTTGACGCCCCACATCTCGATCTTCTCGAAACGTCCGCCGTTCTGTTCGACGACGCCTTTGTAGGTCTCGATCATCGTCTCGACCTGCTGGGACGTCACGTCCTGGCGCGCCAGGAATACGTGCTCGTAGAGAGGCATTACGGGCCCTTCAGCTTGAATGAGACCCGGACATGCGTGCGCACGTTGAAGTTCCGGGCCGGTTCGGTTCGCGAGTTCGCCCGGCGCCAAGCCCTCCGAGCCGTTTAAGGGGCCCGAGCGGTTGATCGAAGGCGGAGACACGGGACGACGGCTCGTTCGGTCGTCGCCGGGCGACGTCGAAAATAGCCTGTGCCGCGGGCGGCACCGTCCGTTCAGCCCCCAGCCGGAGCGAACGCGAAGGGGGCCGATAGTCGATTTCGGGAAACATCGCAAGGCCGGGATCGGGCGGTCTCGTCGTCGCGTCCACGGTGCCCGGGAGGCCGGGCGCGCTATTCCTTCAGCGGGATCGAGCGACATTTTTTCGAACCATCGCCTCGACGCGACGTTTCTTACCCAGACCGATCACATGGAAGGACTTTCCTATGCGTAAGACTTTGATCGCCGCTTCGGCGCTGCTGCTGGCCCTTTCGGGGGCCGCTTTCGCGCAGTCGGCGACCGGCAACATGAACAATCCCGGCAGCGTGAAGAGCAATTCCGAGAAGGCGATTGACAACAGCGCCGCCAAGGGTGGCGCGATGCGCGGCGACATGCCGGCGACCACCGGCACCGCCCCGGGCGCCGCGACCGCGATGCCTGCGCCGCGCGATGGCGGCAACGACGCCCGCACCGTGCCCGGCAACGCCGGCGCCAACCCGGTTCGCTGAGCCCAGGACCCGTCGAAGAAAGGAGGGGTCGGGCCGGCGTGCCCGGCCCTTCCGTGTTTCGGGGCCTATTTCAGGGAGCCCGCGATCGCCTGCTGGATGCCGAGGATGTCGGCACCGCGCTTCAGGGTCCGTCTGATCGGCTCGGGCCGGCCCAAAACCCAGATCTCCAGTTCCGAATCGAGGTCGAACGTTCCGGCGGTCTCGACGGAGAACGACGTGATCGCCCGGTAGGGGACGGTGAGATAAGCGACCTTGCGCCCGGTCAGCCCTTGGCGGTCGATCAGGATCAGTCTCCGGTCGGTGAAGACGAACAGGTCCCGGATCACCCGGAATGCGACTCGCACCGGCTCGCCGGGCACGAGAATGCCGGAGACCTGCGCATCGACCTCCGCCGACGACAGGTCGCTGCCGTGGCCGAGCAATCCGTCGAGAAATCCCATCCGCAGTCTCCCTCGGAATCCGTCGGACCTGCGTTTCCCGCTCGCGCGACGCTCCGCGCCGCTGCGATTTGGTCTACAGAGGGCACGCTCAACCCCAGCCACGCGAGAAGATCGGCGCATGTCGGCATACCCTCTCCGCCTCGGCGTGAACATCGATCACGTCGCCACCGTCCGGAACGCCCGCGGCGGGGCCTATCCCGATCCGGTGCGGGCGGCGCTGATGGCGGTAGAAGCCGGTGCCGACGGGATCACCGCGCATCTGCGCGAGGACCGTCGGCACATCCGCGAC
>CAZZZJ010000563.1:0-2648 GCA_964658355.1 Beijerinckiaceae bacterium | reverse complement strand
CGGGTGAAGCTGAAGAAGGCCGGCCGGGAATGGCGCGGCCTGTCGCCGTTCAACGCCGAGAAGACGCCGTCCTTCTACGTCAACGATCAGAAGCAGTTCTATCACTGCTTCTCGTCCGGCAAGCACGGCGACATCTTCAGCTTTCTGATCGAGACCGAGGGCCTGAGCTTCCCCGAGGCGGTCGAGCGGCTGGCGGGCGAGGCCGGCGTGTCGCTGCCCGCGCCCAGCGCCGACACCCGCGAGATGGAGACCAGGCGCCGCGGCGCCATCGAGGTGATGGAGCTGGCGGCGCTCTGGTTCGAGGACCGGCTGAAATCCCCGGCCGGTGCCGCCGCCCGCGCCTATCTCGACCGGCGCGACCTGTCGCCGGACACCCGTGCCCGCTTCCGCCTTGGCTACGCACCGGCCGACCGATACGGTCTGCGCGACCATCTTGCGGGAAAGGACGTGGACAAGGCGCTGATGGGGGAACTCGGCCTGCTGGTCACCGGCGACGACATCGCCGTGCCCTACGACCGGTTCCGCGACCGCATCATCTTCCCGATCGCGGACGTCCGCGGCCGGGTGATCGCTTTCGGCGGCCGGGCGATGCAGGCGGACGCCAAGGCCAAGTACCTGAATTCGCCGGAGACGCCGCTCTTTCACAAGGGGCAGGTGCTCTACAACCTGAACCAGGCCCGCAAGGCCGCCCACGATCGCGGCACCATCATCGCCGTCGAGGGCTACGTCGACGTCATCGCCATGACGCTCGCCGGGCACGCCAACACCGTGGCGCCGCTCGGCACCGCGCTCACCGAGGAGCAGCTCGCCCTGCTGTGGCGCCACGCCGACGAACCGGTGCTGTGCTTCGACGGCGATGGCGCAGGGCAGCGCGCCGCCTTCCGCGCCCTCGACGTCGCCCTGCCGATGCTGGAGCCGGGCAGGTCCCTGCGCTTCGCGATGCTGCCGGAAGGTCAGGACCCGGACGACCTGCTGCGCTCGGGCGGGCCGGCGGCGATCGACAAGGTGGTCGAGGCGGCCAAGCCCCTGGTCGAGCTGCTGTGGAGCCGTGCCGTCGAGACCGGCTCGACCGACACGCCGGAGCGCCGGGCCGGCCTCGCCAAGACCCTTCGCGGCCTAGTCTCCAGCATCCGCGACGAGACCGTGCGGAGCTATTATCGTGACGAGATCGAGGAACGCCTGCGCGGGCTCTCGCCGCGGGGCGCAGGACCGCAGCGGGGGGCTTACGCTTCGGGCGGTCGCCCGGCCTACGTGCGAAAGCCGCGCCCGGGCGACCCGCCGCCCTCGCCGCGCCTGACGGCCGGGCCGAGCGCGGGGCTCGCCCGCTCCAACGGGTTCTCCGGCAGCGGGGGCTCCCGCGAGGCGATGATCGTCGCGAGCCTGCTGGTCCATCCCGAGCTTCTCGGCCTCGAAGCCGAGGATCTCGCCGCGCTCGATCTGGAGGATCCGGACGCCGTGGCGCTCCGCTCGCTGCTCCTCGACCGCGCGGCCGACGCCGCGGACCCGGATGCGACGGTCGTCGAGAACCGGCTGGCGCGGGCCGGACTCGAGGCGGCGAGCGCGCGGCTCTCGGCGCGGGTGCGCCCGGGCGACCGCTGGGCGCTCGATCCGCATGCCGATCCGGTCAAGCTGGAGGACGCTTTGCGGCAGGCCGTGATCTTGCACCGCAAGGCCGGCGCGCTAAATAGCGAACTCCGACAGGCGGAACGTGCGCTCGTCGAAGATGAAACAGAGGCGAACTTCGCTTGGTTGTGCGACGTCAAGGAGCGCTTGGCGGTGATCGCCGGAGCAGAGACCGAAGCGGACCTGCCGGACACGAACGACTCGACTGTGTCGTAGGGCCTGTGCGATGGCGATAGACGACGCGCCTTCGCGGCAAGGTTAACATTCGGTCAAGCGTCTCGCTTGCATACCGAGTTCGAAAATACGACGCGGTCGAAGCGATTCGCCCGGGTCTCACACGCATTGCGGCGCCGACGGCGCGGCGTGGCCGAAAGGCTCCCGCACCGTGCCGCGCCGAAACAATAGGCTGATCATGGCGACGAAGGCAACGGAACGGGACGAGACGGACACCGCTCCGGCAGAGCAGACCGATGGGCCGCTCCTCGACCTGACGGATGCTTCGGTCAAGCGGATGGTGAAGCTCGCGAAGAAGCGCGGCTACATCACCTATGAAGAGGTCAACGAGGTCCTGCCCGAGGGCCAGTCCGATCCCGACCAGCTCGAGGACGTCCTGTCCCAGCTCTCCGAGATGGGCATCAACGTCGTCGAGGCTGAGGAGACCGACGAGGCGGCCGCCGACAAGCCGGCCAACGGCGAAGCCTCCGACGACGAGGAGAATGCCGAGGGCACCGAGGTGGCCGAGGTCGCCCCCGCGCGCGCCGTCGCGGTCGTCACCGCCACCAAGGAGCCGACCGACCGCACCGACGACCCGGTGCGGATGTACCTGCGCGAGATGGGTTCGGTCGAGCTGCTGTCGCGCGAGGGCGAGATCGCCATCGCGAAGCGGATCGAGGCCGGTCGCGAGGCGATGATCGCCGGCCTGTGCGAGAGCCCGCTCACCTTCCAGGCGATCATCATCTGGCGCGACGAACTCGTCGACGGCAAGGTGCTGCTGCGCGACATCATCGATCTCGAAGCGACCTATG
>CAZZZJ010000562.1:0-2649 GCA_964658355.1 Beijerinckiaceae bacterium | reverse complement strand
GAGGCGCGGGGAGCGGTCTGTTCGGTGTCGGACGTCATGAAGGCGGATCGGTCCTCGTGTCTCGATCTTCGGTCGGCGCTCCGTGCCGGCTCGGCACCGGCGCGCGTCCCGTACACGGGGCGAACCGCGCACTCGGCGGCCTCGTTAGCATAGGCGCCGAGCCGGTTCCAAGCTGGAGGGAGCGGAGCAGGCGCCGCGGGAGCGGGGGAGGGCTGCCCCGGGCATATTGCGAGCCGACGACCATTCCCATATACAGAAACGAGAAATCCTTCAGTCCTCGCGAGCGTTCAGTCCCGCCGATGTCCGAACTGCTGTCCCTACAGGCCGCGCTGAATGCCCGGATCCCGGCCCTTTCCGGGGATGCGTCGGGGGCGGCGCGCCGTGGCTGCCCGCTCTCGGACCTGCGCGACCGCCTGCGCCGCGCGGGTCTGCGCCCCACCCGCCAGCGCCTGTCGCTCGGCTGGCTCCTGTTCGGGCGCGGCGATCGCCACCTGACGGCCGAAATGCTCTACGACGAGGCGATGCGCGCCAAGGTGCCGGTCTCGCTGGCGACGGTGTACAACACCTTGCACCAGTTCACCGAGGCGGGGCTGCTGCGCCAGCTGGCGCTCGACGGGTCGAAGGCGTATTTCGACACCAACCCGTCGGAGCAT
Source organism: Beijerinckiaceae bacterium (assembly GCA_964658355.1). Classification (GTDB taxonomy): domain Bacteria; phylum Pseudomonadota; class Alphaproteobacteria; order Rhizobiales; family Beijerinckiaceae; genus Methylobacterium. The sequence continues at coordinate 1,996 of CAZZZJ010000562.1, read as the reverse complement.
CACCACTTCTTCCTCGAGGACGAGGGACAGGTGATGGACATGCCCGATTGCGGCATCACCGTCGAATCACTTCCCGATGCGCCGGAAGGCATGGAGATCGCCGGCGTCGAGGTGATCGTTCGCTTGCGCCGCCGGGCCGGAACCCGCCGCCAGAGCTGAGCGATCGCGTGGCCCGTCGAAAATAGAAAAAGGCCCGGTCCGCACCGGGCCTTTTTTTTATTCCACCTTCTCGTCGGGGTAGACCCCCCAGAGGCGGTCCTGATGGATGTAGCCGTCGACGTCGCGCTTGGAAGGCAGGGCGACGACGAGACGGCACCACGACCCGGAGCAGCTCTTCACGCTGCCGATCACGCCGGCTTCGAGCCGCGCCTCGTCCTCGGCACCGTCGTCGGCGCGCGCCCTCAGGGGGATCGCTGCCTTGTCGGCTCCTTTTCTCGCCGTGACGATCGCGGTGCGGCGCCCGGACAGCAGCGAGTGCAGGACCCAGCCTTCGGTCCCCTCGGAGTCGCGAATGCGGCGCCAGGTCTCGAACTCCGCGACGATCTCCACCGGCATGCCGGCACGCTGGAACACCCAGAGCGTCCGGTGATCCTTCGACGGACCCTCGCGCAGGTTCACGCGATCGGTCTTGAGGCTGGCGTAGCGCGGCAGCGGCAGCTTGGTGACCGGGCCGATCCCGGACTCGGGACCGGCCCCCGCTCCGGGCGCGGCCAGGCCGGGATGGGCCGAGGCCAGCGAGGTCAAAGAGGCGGCACCTGCGAAGAAAAGCCGAGCCAGCCGCATCGTCCATCTCCTGATCTGCGTCTTCGGCAACGGAACGCGCACGCCTCTCTGCGGTGCCGGCGCGGCGCTTCCGATTGTGTTCCGGCCTGCCTCTGGTAGAGAGGCCGGAAGCCGTTCGCCCCTGTCTGGCGGAGCTCGGTTAACGGAGCTTGAAACCGGGAACAGGCCCGGTCCACGATGCGTCCGCGCCCTCGAGGCGTTCGCGTCGGGCCGGCCCGAATCCGGTGATGGGAGAGATGATGTCGTTGAAGCGCAAGCCGCTCGTCGTGGTGACGCGACGCCTGCCGGACGCGGTCGAGACGCGGATGCGCGAGCTATTCGACGCCCGGCTCAACCACGACGACGCGCCGCTCTCGCCCGAGCAGATCGCCGCCGCCATGCGCGAGGCGGACGTGCTGGTCCCGACCGTGACCGACAAGATCGATTCGAGCCTTCTCGCGCAGGCGGGACCGAACCTGCGTCTGATCGCCAACTTCGGCAACGGCGTCGATCATATCGACGTCGCCGGCGCGCTTGAACGCGGCATCACCGTCACCAACACGCCTGGCGTCCTCACCGAAGATACCGCCGACATGACCATGGCGCTGATCCTCGCGGTCGCGCGGCGCGTTCCCGAGGGTGCGCGCATCATCCCGGACGACGACTGGACCACGGGTTGGTCGCCGACCTGGATGCTCGGGCGCCGCATCACCGGCAAGCGCCTCGGCATCGTGGGCATGGGCCGGATCGGGCAGGCGCTCGCCCGACGCGCCAAGGCGTTCGGCCTGCAGATCCATTATCATAACCGCCGCCGCGTCCCGGCCGCGATCGAAACGGGGCTGGAGGCGACCTACTGGGAGTCGCTGGACCAGATGCTGGCCCGCGTCGACATCGTGTCGGTGAACTGCCCGCACACGCCCGCGACATACCACCTGCTCTCGGCCCGCCGCCTCAAGCTGCTCAAGCCCGAGGCGATCGTCGTGAACACCGCCCGCGGTGAGGTGATCGACGAGAACGCGCTCGCCCGCCTGATCGAGGCCGGCGAGATCTCGGCGGCCGGCCTGGACGTGTTCGAGCAGGAGCCGGCGGTCAGCCCGCGCCTGATCAAGCTCGCCAAATCCGGCAAGGTGGTGCTGTTGCCCCACATGGGCTCAGCGACGTTCGAGAGCCGGATCGACATGGGCGAGAAGGTGATCATCAACATCAAGACCTTCATGGACGGTCACCGCCCGCC
>CAZZZJ010000561.1:0-2661 GCA_964658355.1 Beijerinckiaceae bacterium | reverse complement strand
TCGACCACGTCCTTGTTGGTCATGCGGATGCAACCGGAGGAGACCGCGGCGCCCATGGTCTCGGGTTCGTTGGAACCGTGGATGCGGTAGAGCGAGGAGCCGAGATACATCGCCCTGGCACCGAGCGGGTTGTCCTGGCCGCCGGCCATGAAACGCGGAAGGTCGGGGCGGCGGGCCAGCATCTGGGACGGCGGCCGCCAGGACGGCCATTCCTTCTTCATCGTGACGGTCTTCTGGCCCGACCACGAGAAGCCCTCGCGCCCGACCCCGACGCCGTAGCGCACGGCCTCGCCGCGGCCGAGGACGTAATAGAGCCGGCGCTGGCTCGTCGAGACCACGATGGTCCCGGGCTTCTCCGCGCCTTTCCAGGCGACGGTCTCCCGCGGGATCGCCTGGGTGCGGAAGATGTTCATGAAGTCGGCGATCGGCCCGGCATCGAACGGGTTCGCCTGCGCCGCGCCCGTTCCGAAAGCGAGGCCTGCCGCGAGGCAGACGGTGGCGATGCGTCGTGTCATGCAGATCCTCCGGGCATTTCGAATGTCATCCGGTGCCGGATAGGCGGCCATTGCGGCGAGGGACGGACAGGGCGGACCAAGTCGAGCCGGAACGCTCGACCTGTGGATTTGACGCAACACCCACCGCGACGGGCGCCGATACCGCCTCCGTCGCCACGGGGCTGCGGCCGGATGGTTCCGGGATTTCCGATGCGGCGGCCAGACAAGATGTCGCAGGTCGTTGTACGGCCATGCGGCATAGCTTTTATGGAAGGCGTGACACGCCCTTCGCTAACCGATGCGCCGACCCGGACGGCCGCAACCGGCCGCACCCTGCTGCGGGCGTTCGCCGTTCTCGGCCTCATCCTCGGTGCGTTGCTGCTCGTCGCTGGTCTTCCCCGGACTGTCGACGCCTCGATCGTGGGTGATCGCCCTGCATCGATGCGGCCGGCCGCCGCGATGGCAAGCGCCGACGCGGTTCAGGCCGCGGACAGCGTTGCCGCGCCCACCGTCGCCGAAACCGACGCTTGGGTGGACGATTCGTCCTTTCCCGCTCCGCTGCCGCCGGTCCTGTGTCGCGTGTCGAGGGCCAGGGCCGGGTTCCATCCGCGCGGGCGCGCCGTCGCCGCGGCATGGAACACGAACCCTCCGCACCGGCCGCCCAGGCACGCCTGAAGGCCGGCGGCGCGGGCGATCGGCGCCCGCTGTCGTGGGATCGGCAAGATGTTCTGCCACAGCGGGGGCACGCCCTCTCATGGCAGTCGCCCGACCTGTATGAGGGCAACCGTGGCCGGTCGATCCGGTATCACGCGCCACCGACACACACCGGACGGCCGCGCAGCGGACGGCCTTCCCCGAGATGCGTTTCGCAGGAGCGACCCGACCTTGACCTTCTCACCGCCCGTCCGCCGGATGCGTCCCGCCTTGCTCGGTTTCGGCGTCTTCTTCGTCGCGCTCTCCGCCTGCAACCAGAAGCAGGCCTCCGCTCCCGTGCCGCCTCCGCCGCCGGAGGTCAGCATCGTCACCGTGGCGCCGCAGGCGATCCCCTACGTCCGCGATCTCCCGGGGCGGGTCGCGCCGATGCGGATCGCCGAGGTGCGGTCCCGCGTCTCCGGGCTGGTGGTGAAGCGCCTGTTCGAGCAGGGCAGCCAGGTGAAGGAGGGCGACGTCCTCTACAAGATCGATCCGGCGCCGTATCAGGTCGACCTGATGAGCGCCGAGGCCGCGCTCGCGCGCCAGGAGGCGGCTCTGGTGCTCGCCAACCAGCAGGCCGAGCGCCTGGAGACGCTGCTCACCCGGCAGTCGGCGAGCCAGGCGCAATACGACACCGCCTTCGCCGGCAAGAAGCAGGCGGAAGCCGAGGTCGCCGGCGCCAAGGCGACCCGCGACCGGGCCAAGCTCAACCTCGACTGGACGGATGTCCGTGCGCCGATCTCCGGCCGCATCGGCCGGGCGCTGCTCACCGAGGGCACGCTGATCGAATCCGGCACCACCGGCGTCCTCGCCACGATCCAGCAGCTCGATCCGATCTACGTCGACATCACGCAGTCGGTCGGCGAACTGAACAAGCTGCGGCGGGATCTCGCCAGCGGCGAGCTGTCCCGGCTGGAGCGCGATTCCGCCAACGTCCACCTGATCATGGACGACGGGGTGCTGTATCCGCTGGCGGGCCAGCTCCTGTTCTCGGACGTCACCGCGGACCCGAGCACCGGCCAGGTGACGCTCCGGGTCCAGATCCCCAATCCGCACGACGAGCTGTTTCCCGGCATGTACGTGCGCGCCCGGATCAAGCAGGGCATCGATTCCGATGCGATCGCCGTGCCGCAGCAGGCGATCCAGCGCACCAACGACGGCAAGGCCGAGGTCTGGGTCGTGAAGGCCGACGACAAGGTCATGCTCCAGCCGGTCGAGGTCGGCCCGGTGGTCGGCACCAACTGGCTGATCCGCGACGGCCTGAAGGCCGGCGAGCGGGTGGTGATCGAGGGCTTCCAGAAGATCGTCGCGGGCCAGCAGGTCAAGCCGGTGGACAAGGCGCCGCGGCACGCGACGGCCGAGGCCATGCCGCACGACGTCGACGAGGTCGCCGATGCCGAGGCCCGGGCCGCCGAAGCGAGGGCGAGCGCGGCCAAAGCGTCGGATCCCAAATCCGAGGCTGCCGCCAAGACGC
>CAZZZJ010000560.1:0-2664 GCA_964658355.1 Beijerinckiaceae bacterium | reverse complement strand
CCGCATCCATCGGCGTGTGCACCGCGTCGCGGGCCTGGGCGTGGGCGAGGCCGAAGCGCAGAACCTCGCGGGTCGGCAGGCCGCTTCCGGCCCGGCCGAGCCCGATCCGAGCCGGCGTCAACCTGGCGAGCCGCGCCCAGATCTCGGCATCCCCGCTCATGCCGCGAGCCCGGACGCATCGGCGATCAGGCCCGCGCCCGTGCCGCCGGGAAGAAGCCTGCCGGCCGCATCCGTCATGCCGAGTGCGTGCAGCCAGGCCTCGAATTCCGGCGCGCGCTTCAGTCCCAAGACCTCGCGGACGTAGAGGGAATCGTGGAACGAGGTGGATTGGTAGTTCAGCATCACGTCGTCGGCGCCGGGCACGCCCATCACGTAGGTGCAGCCGGCCGCACCCAGCAGCGTCAGCAGCACGTCCATGTCGTCCTGGTCGGCCTCGGCGTGATTGGTGTAGCAGACGTCGACGCCCAGCGGCACGCCCATCAGCTTGCCGCAGAAGTGGTCCTCGAGCCCGGCGCGGATGATCTCCTTGCCGTCGTAGAGGTATTCCGGCCCGATGAAGCCGACGACGGTATTGACGAGCAGCGGTCGGAACGGACGCGCGACGGCGTAAGCCCGCGCCTCCAGCGTCTGCTGGTCGATGCCGTGATGCGCATCGGCCGAGAGCGCCGAGCCCTGCCCGGTCTCGAAGTACATCCCGTTGTCGCCGAGCGTCCCGCGCTTCAGCGCCAGCATCGCCTCGTGCGCCTCCTTCAGGATCGCCAGCGTCACGCCGAACCCGGCATTGGCCTTCTCGGTGCCGGCGATCGACTGGAACACGAGATCCACCGGCAGGCCGCGGTTCATCGCCTCGATCGTGGTGGTGACGTGGGTGAGCACGCATGCCTGCGTCGGGATCGCGTGGCGCCGGATGATCGCGTCGAGGAGATGGAGGAGCTTACCCAAAGCCGCGACGGAATCGGAGGCCGGGTTGATGCCGATCACCGCGTCGCCGCAGCCGTAGGACAGCCCGTCGAGGATCGAGGCGGTGATCCCGGCCGGATCGTCGGTCGGATGGTTCGGCTGCAGCCGAACGGCCATCGTGCCGGGGAGGCCGATGGTGTTGCGGAACTTGGTGACCACGCGGCACTTCCTCGCGATCAGGATCAGGTCCTGGTTGCGCGAGATCTTCGAAACCGCCGCCGCCATCTCGGGCGTGATCCCGGGGGCGATCCGCGCCAGCGTCTCGGGCGCCGCGACGAGCAGGAACTCCCGGAAATCGCCGACGGTGAGGTGCGCGATCTCGGCGAACGCCGCCGCATCGTGCGTATCGAGGATCAGCCGGGTGACGTCGTCGTCCTCGTAGGCGATCAGCGGCCTGGCCAGGATCTCGCGCAGCGGCACGTCGGCGAGGCACCAGCGCGCGGCCGATCCCTCCTCCGCCGAGTCCGCAGCGATGCCCGCGAGCCGGTCGCCGGAGCGCACCGGCGTCGCCTTCGCCATCAGCTCGGCCAGATCGGCGAACGCCCATGTGCGGGGGCCGACGACGTGACGGTAGGCCATCGCGATGCTCCTGATGCAGGCCTCGACCGCCAAAGCGGCAAGGGAGGGCGAGTCGACGTGCTCAAGCGGCTCCGTAGCGCTGTGCGAGAAAATCGAAGGTGGTTCGGACGATCGGCGTCACCATGGCGGTGTCCCGGTAATTGGCGGCCGCGAGTTCGTCCGACAGGTCGGTGTGCGAAGTGGTGTTGCGATGGTCGAGCATGTCGAGCCGAACCGCCTCGTCGTGCAGCCAGCCGATCCGAAATGCCTCCTTCACGCTGTCGCGCGGCGTTTTCGGATTCAAACCCTCGAATTCGAGAGCGCGCTCCAGGGTTTTCCACACCAGTTCGATCGTGATCTCGAAACGGTGGATGGTGCCTTCGAAGACAAGTTCGCCATCTGTCGGAATCGTCAGCGCCCGTTCAAGGTTGGCGACGGCACGTTCGAGATTACCCAGGCTATCCTCAAGCTTCCGCGCGCTCATAGATCCTGATTCCCTGTTCCAGGACGCGATCCTTGAGAGCGCTCGGCATGGTGTCGAGCTTGGTCACCGAGATCCGGTAGAGGGTTCGACACTGCCCGACCCGGTCGCGAAGGCGGCCCAGCGCCGCCCCGTCGAGGTCGGCCTCGATGGCGACGTCGAGGTCGGACCGCGCATCATGATCGCCCTTGGCGCGCGAGCCGAAGAGAATGATCGCCCGAACCGCGGGATGGGCCGCAACCATCTCGATGGCGGCGCGGGCGCTGTCGGGAATGTCGACCGGTCGGTGCACCGGATCGCCCATCGATCGCAACACGGGGTCGCTCCTTCGTCGAGGCCGCCAGTCCGTCCTCGTCTATCACACCTGGGTGTTCCGACGCATCGGAGACCCGGCCTCAGGCCGCCCCGCCATGCGGCGCCGGCACCTCCGTCGAGATCGCGTCCACGGTCCGGGGCGACGGGCTTCCGACGCCGTCCGCCCGCGAGATGCGGATCTGCTGGTTGACCGGCTGCATGTTGCCGAAGGGCGTCGAGAACGCGATCTCGGCCGCATCCCGGCCGACGCCGATGCGGACGAGGCCGTCGGGATCGGCCTGGCGCGTCGCGTCGAACAGCCACCAGCGCCCGTCGAGATAGGCCTCGAACACCGCGTGGAAGTCGCTCGG
>CAZZZJ010000559.1:0-2672 GCA_964658355.1 Beijerinckiaceae bacterium | reverse complement strand
GCGTCGGGCAGATCGAACCCTTCGGTGTCGCGCACGAAATGCGCGCCGTCATGCAGGTCGATGGTGTAACGCGGCATTGCGTGCGATATCCGTGGGATTTCCTCCCACAAAGATACGGCATCCGCTCTTCCGTGGGAATGATCGTCCGGTCGCAGGGGGATCCCGGTCGGGACCTTCGGCGCGGACGCCCGCTGCGAGAACCGAATGCGCCTGCAGGACGACAGAGCGTATCAGGCGCGTGGACGGGTGAACAGGCGCGACAACTGATCTCGCCATCACGAAGTGGCGCGTTCCTCACGCCTCAACAGAGCCCGCACTTCGTCGCGGCCGGATGATCGCAGCGCAAGGCGCGCACGCGCGTTCCCGCAGCGGTTGCGCCGGGGCGCTCGCCCCGCGATGGTGGCCCGGACACTGCCCGGTCCGGACAACGCCCCATGGATACCCTCTCGCTCGTCGTCGATGCCCTCGCGCCGATCGCCGGGCGCCACATCGTCGATATCGGGTGCGGTCCCGGTGCGATGTCGGCGGCCCTCGTCGGCCGCGGCGCTCGGATCACGGGCATCGATCCCGGCGAGGCCGCGATCACCGCCGCCCGGCGGCGCGCCCCGGACTGCGCCTTCGAGATCTGTTCGGCGGACGACCTGCCCTTCGCGGACGGGACGTTCGACGGCGCGGTGATCCTCAATGCCCTGCATCACGTTCCCGATCCGCGCGCGGCGTTGCACGAGGCGGCCCGGGTCGTGTCGCCGGGCGGCCGGATCGTCGTGGTCGAGCCGCTTGCCGAGGGCAGCTTCTTCGCGGCGCTCAAGCCCATCGAGGACGAGACCGCGATCCGCGCCGCCGCGCAGGACGCCATCGCCGCCGCGATCGCCGCAGGCGCGTTCCGCTGCGTCTCCGATACCACGTTCGTGCGCCGCGAGGCTTTCGCCGATCGTGCCGCCTTCCTCGAACGCGTCGCGGCGGTCGATCCGGCCCGTCATACGGCGATCCGGGACAACGCGGCGGCGATCGCGGCCGCCTTCGCGGCCTCCGCCGAAATCGACGCCGACGGACGCCACGTCCTGTCGCAGCCGCTGCGCGCGCACGTCCTCGTCGCGGTGCCCGAAACGCCAGCCGCCTGAGCGACGTCAGGATCCGCGATCCCCCTGGGATCATCGGGTTTCGCGCGGATCTCCCGCGGGCTACGCCCGGGCCTTGGCCAGCCGGTCGAAGGCCAGGAGTTCGGCGACGAGGGCCGGCATGTCCCTCAGCGCCACCATGTTCGGGCCGTCGGAAGGCGCGCGGTCGGGATCGGGATGGGTCTCGATGAAGACGCCGGCGACGCCGACCGCGACGGCGGCCCGGGCCAGCACGGCGACGAAGCGGCGCTCGCCGCCCGAGCTGCCCCCCTGCCCGCCCGGCTGCTGCACCGAATGGGTCGCATCGAACACCACCGGCGCTCCGCCGGTGACCGCGGCCATGATCGGCAGGCTGCGCATGTCGGAGACCAGCGTGTTGTAGCCGAACGAGGCGCCGCGCTCGGTAACCATCACGTTCGGGTTGCCGGCTCGAGCGACCTTGGCGGCGACGTGCTCCATGTCCCAGGGCGCGAGGAACTGGCCCTTCTTCACGTTGACCACGCGGCCGGTGGCGGCGGCGGCGAGCAGCAGATCGGTCTGCCGGCACAGGAAGGCCGGGATCTGCAGCACGTCGACCACCTCGGCCGCCGGTCCGCATTGCCCGGCATCGTGCACGTCGGTGAGCACCGGCAGGCCGTAGCGATCCTTGATCTCGGCAAAGATCGGCAGCGCGCCGGACAGCCCGATGCCGCGGGCGGCCCCGCCCGAGGTGCGGTTCGCCTTGTCGAACGAGGCCTTGAACACGAGGCCGATCCCGAGGGAGGCGGCCATCTCCTTCAGGGAGGCCGCGATCTCGAGCGCGTGCTCCCGGCTCTCGAGCTGGCACGGGCCTGCGATCAGCGCGAGCGGCAGGTGATTGCCGAAGGCGACCGCCCCGGCCTGGACGGTCTTGGGCTCGACAGTCTTGGCGGCGACGGTCTCGGCGATCTGGTTTTCGGGCTTGTCGGACATGACCGGTTGCTTAGCCTGCCGTGCCTCCCTGCGGAAGTCCGGCCCTGCGGCGCAGGACGGGCGGCCGGTTCGGCACCAGGACGCAGACGGTGAGGTCGCCGGCGAGCGCGTCGTCGCGCGGGCCGGTCTCGCAGCGCAAGGCGGCCTTGCCCGCGACACCCTGCCGGGCCGCGTCGGCCAGCAGCGAATCCTGGTGGACCCGGAGGGCCAGCACCTCGGCCGCCGCGGCGTCCGCGCCGGTGATGACATGCGCCGCCCGCCCGATCAGCGCGTAGAACCCGCGCGGCGGATCGCGGTCGCGGGACGCGAACACCATCCGCGCCGGCGCCCGGCAATCGAGGCTCATGCGCTCGGCATCGGTCGCGCGGAACACGGCGAGCGTTCCGGCGCGGCCGGCGAGCGATGCGCCGGTCGCGCGGATCGTCGCAGCGGTCAGCCGGTCGCAGGAATCGACGCGCGGGGCGCGCGGCGCGGCCCGGGCCGGCGTGGCCAGAACGGTGGCGAGGACGAGGAGGCCCGCCCGGATGCGGTCGCTCATGCCTGCGGCGCCGCCCGCACCGCCCGCTCCGATTCGATCGCGGCGAGCAGGATGCAGAGCGCGAT
>CAZZZJ010000558.1:0-2674 GCA_964658355.1 Beijerinckiaceae bacterium | reverse complement strand
TGTCCGCATCCTCCGGCCCGAGCGCGCGTTCGCCGTGCAACGCAAGGTCGATCGCGCGAAGGTCGAGCACGCCGAGCACCAGGTAGCGGGCGTCGCCTTCGGGCACGTCCTCGGCCGTGAAGGTCTCGGCGAGACGCCGAAGCGCATCGCTGCGGGTGTCGGCGGAATGCACGATCGGTGCGGCGCTCAAGGCTGCGTCGCCGACACGCGCGACTTGGCGGATATGCCAGGGGAAGGCTGCCCTTTGTCCCCGAGGACGACGCGATGCGGGCTCAGGCTCATGCCATGCCTTCGGCGGCGAGCAGCTCGGCCTGATGCTCGGTGACGAGCGCATCGACGAGCTCGTCCAGCGCGGTGCCGGCGAGCATCTCCTCCAGCTTGTACAGGGTCAGGTTGATGCGGTGGTCGGTGACCCGGCCCTGCGGAAAATTGTAGGTGCGGATGCGCTCGGAGCGGTCACCGGTCCCGACCTGCGACTTCCGGTCGGCCGCGCGGACCGCGTCCTTGGCGGTGCGCTCGGCGTCGTAGAGCTTGGCCCGCAGAAGCGACATGGCGCGGGCCCGGTTCTTGTGCTGGGAACGCTCCTCCTGGACGAAGATCACGATGCCCGAAGGCAGGTGGGTGATGCGGATCGCCGATTCGGTCTTGTTGACGTGCTGGCCGCCGGCGCCCTGCGACCGCATGGTGTCGATCTTCAGGTCAACATCGTTGACCACGATGTCGACCTCTTCGGCCTCGGGCAGGACCGCGACGGTGGCAGCCGAGGTGTGGATCCGCCCCTGAGCCTCGGTATCCGGCACGCGCTGGACGCGGTGGGCGCCGCTCTCGAACTTGAGGCGGGCGAACACGCCGCGGCCCTTCACCTCCGCCACGACCTCGCGATAGCCGCCGACCGTGCCCTCGCTCTCGGAGATGACCTCGACCTTCCAGCCCTTGGTGTCGGCGTACTTGGCGTACATCCGGAACAGGTCGCCGGCGAACAAGGCCGCCTCGTCGCCTCCGGTGCCGGCGCGGATTTCGAGGATCGCGCTCTTCTCGTCGGCCGCATCCTTGGGCAGCAGCATCAGCTGCAGGTCGCGATGCGCCTTGATCAGCGCGTCTTCGGCATCGGGCTTCTCGGCGGCCGCGAGCGCCCGCATCTCCGGGTCGCCGCCGGGTTCGTCGATCAGCGCCTCGACCTCCGCAAGGTTGGCGGCCGCGGCGCGATAGGCATGGATGCCCGCGACCACGGGATCGAGGTCGGACAGCTCGCGCGACAGCTGGACGATGCTCTCGGAGCTGCCGTCTCCGGCTGCGAGCGTGCCGGTCACGATGTCGTGGCGCACGAGGATGGCGTCGAGGCGGTCGGGAGGAAAGGGAATCATCGACCGGGGTCTACTCTGAGACGCGCATGGAAACGAGATCGGTTTTGCCGCGCGGGGACGTCACACCGGAATGCCGTGAGCCTTGGCGAAGGCGGCGAGCGCCGGGCGGATCGAGGTGCCGTCGTGGGACCTGGCCATCTCGGCATCGATCAGGTCCGAGATCGCCCGCGCATCCAGGCTCAGCACCATCGCCTTGATCGGACCGATCGAGGCGGGCGACATCGAAAGGTCGCGGAACCCCATCCCGATCAGGGCCATGGCTTCGAGCGGCCGTCCGCCGATCTCGCCGCACACCGTCACCGGGCATCCGGCCGCGTCCGCGCGCTCCGCGATCAGGCGAAAGGCGCGGATGGCGGCGGGGCAGAGCGGGTCGAACCGGTCGGCGACCCGACGATTCTCACGATCGACCGCGAACAGGAACTGCATCAGGTCGTTCGAGCCGACCGACAGGAAGTCGGCGACCTGTGCGATCTCGTCGATCTGGAACAGCAGCGAGGGCACCTCGACCATGGCGCCCAATCGGCAATCGCTCGGCAGCGGATGGCCGTGGCGGCGCAGATGCGCCTTCTCGCGGTCGACGATGGCCTTGGCGCGGACGAACTCGTCGACGGTGGCGACCATCGGGAACATGATCTTCAACGGCCGACCGGCCGCAGCGCGCAGCAGCGCGCGCAACTGCACCCGCAGCAGCGCAGGCCTGTCGAGGCCGATGCGGATCGCGCGCCAGCCGAGCGCAGGGTTCTCCTCCTCGAGCTTGGGCATGTACGGCAGGATCTTGTCGCCGCCGATGTCGAGGGTGCGGATCGTGACCGGCCTGTCGCCGGTCGCGGCGAAGACCGCCTCGTACAACGTCTGCTGTTCGGCCGCCGACGGCATCCGCTGGGCGACCATGAACTGCAGCTCCGTGCGGAACAGGCCGATGCCCTCCGCGCCGGTCTCGGCGAGATGCGTCAGGTCGACGAGCAGGCCCGCATTGAGGTGGAGCCCGATGCGCACGCCGTCGCGGGTGATGGCGGGGACGTCGCGCAGCGCCCGGTACTGCTCCTGCCGCTTGGCGCGCAGGCGCACCATCTCGGCATAGGCGGCCTCGATCTCAGGCCCCGGGCGGACCTGGATCTCGCCCGAGACGCCGTCGACGATGATCGCGTCGCCGGAATCGCACAAAGCCGTCGCGTTCTCGACCTCGCCGACGGCGGGGATACCGAGGGCGCGCGCGACGATCGCGATGTGGCTCGTCGGCCCGCCTTCCTCCAGAACGACGCCGCGAAGCCGCGACGGGTCGTAGTCGAGCAGCGCCGCCGGGCCCATCG
>CAZZZJ010000557.1:0-2678 GCA_964658355.1 Beijerinckiaceae bacterium | reverse complement strand
GCCGAGGATCAGGCGTGCGGTCATGGGAGGCGTCCGAGGTTCGAGTCCGGTCGGCCGCCCGCGGCGGTCGATCTTCTCGATCCTAGATTTTCATCAAACCTGCCTTTGGAAAGGGCTGCGAATGCTGAAGTTTTGGTCGGCCTTTTGGCGAATACCACGCGCGTGCGGCTTGGGATGGGTCGGCCACGGCGAACGCAACGACCAAAACGTCTTCTTCATCATCACCTTACAAGATCGATCGACTCCATCTGCCCGCAGATTCGGCACTTGGCACGCCTCTTTCCGCGAGCGTGCGCTTCGGCACCCACCACGCCGCGGCGAGCCTTCCAGCTACCCCCGGCCGATCGTCGCCACGATCTGTCCGTGCGGCTCGTCGGTGGGCAGGAACACCGTGCCGGGATTCTCCAGCCCGAACGGCGCGAGGTTGATCGGAATGTAGTGCTTGTTCGGCATCGCGAAGCCGATCTCTGAGATCTCCGGCATCGCGGCCAGGACCGCCTCGCCCATCCGGAACATGCTGTCCTGCACGCCGAGGCTGTAGGTGGTGCCGAAGACGTCGAGCATCCGGGCGAGGATCGCGGCGTTGGCGGTTCCGTAATCGGCGGGCGCCCGCGTCCAGGTCCAGGTCGCGTCCATGGCGGTGGCGGCGATGCGGTCGGTGGTGTCGGGCAGCGTGCGGTAGGCGTCGTCGACGAAATCGACCCAGCCCGACTGCGTGGTCTTCATGAAGGTGAAGCCGCGCAGGCCCGATTGCAGCACGTTGGCCGCCCGGCTCGCCACGAGCCGGACGTAGCCGGTGCCGTTGCCGTCCAGGGTGAAGGTATGGCCGTGCGGCTCAGGCCCGACGGCGTGCCGCAGCCACCGCGTCTCGAAGGCCTCGATCGTGACTTCCTCCACCTGCGGATAGGTCTCGAGGAACACGGCGGCGACGGCCTCGACGAAGGCCTCCTTGTCGAGCGACAGGTTCTTGGCGGCCGTGACGTTGACGATGTTCTTGACGCTGTCCGTGGCGACGCAGGCGCGGTTGTCGCCCGCCGTCCAGGCGGCGTCGAACGCGCCCTTCATCAGCACGGTGAGGGTGAGCTCGCGCGGGGTGTGGTGGTCGCCGTCGCGGGTCAGCCGCATGACCCGCACGCGGCCCTTGCCGTAGGTCGAGGCGGTGAGCGGCATGGCTGTCTCCCTGTCGTGTCTGGAACGTCAGTGGTCCGAGGCCGCGGCCTGGCGCAGGGCCGCGTCGCGGGCCTCGGCCGTGCTGCCGAGGCCGTTGAAGAACAGGTTGAGCAGCACCGCGGCGATCGCGCAGAGCAGGATGCCGGATTCGAGCAGCGGATGCAGCGCGTGCGGCATCTGCTTGAAGAAGTTCGGCGCGACGAGCGGGATCATCCCGAACCCGACCGAGACCGCGACGATGAACAGGTTGTTGCGGTTCCTGGCGAAGTCGACCGCGCCGAGGATGCGCGCGCCGGTGGCGCCGACCATGCCGAACATCACGAGGCCCGCGCCGCCGAGCACGCATTGCGGCACCGCCTCGACGAGGGCGGCGAGCTTCGGGATCAACCCGAGGCCAAGCATGATGAAACCGCCGACCACCGCGACGGTGCGGGTGCGCACGCCGGTGACGCCGACGAGGCCGATGTTCTGCGAGAACGAGGTGTAGGGAAACGTGTTGAACACGCCGCCGATGACGGTGCCGAGGCCGTCGGCGCGCAGCCCCCTGGTCAGGCGCGTCGCGTCCACCGGATCGGCGCAGATCTCGGCGAGCGCCAGGAACATGCCGGTCGATTCGATCATCACCACGACCATGACGATGCACAGCGTCACCACCGAGACCGGATCGAAGGTGGGCCACCCGAAGGCGAAGGGCCGCACCACGTCGAACCACCCGGCGGTGGCCACGTGCGAGAGGTCGAGGAGCCCGAAGGCGCCCGCCACCAGCGTCCCGATCACGATGCCGATCAGCACCGAGGCGGAGGCGACGAAGCCGGTGCCGTAGCGGGTGATCGCGAGGATGACGCAGAGCACGAAGGCGCTGATGCCGAGGAAGACCGGCGCGCCGTAATTCGGGTTGCCCACGCCCCCGGCCGCCCAGTTCACCCCGACGCGCATCAGCGAGATGCCGATGACGAGGATGATCGTGCCGGTCACCACCGGCGGAAACAGCGGCAGCAGCCGCCCGACCAGGGGCGCCACCAGGAGCGCGAACAGCCCGGCGGCGATCACCGCGCCGTAGATGCCGGTGAGCCCGATCTCGGGACTGGACCCCATGGCGATCATCGGCGTCACGGCGGCGAAGGTCACGCCCATCATCACCGGCATGCGAATCCCGATGCCGGGCAGGCCCCAGCTCTGCACCAGCGTCGCGAGCCCGCCCGCGAACAGGTCGGCGCTGACCAGCATCGCCACCTGCTCCGGCGCGAGCTTCAGGGCCCGGCCGACGATCAGCGGCACGGCGACGGCGCCGGCATACATCACCAGCACGTGCTGGAGGCCGAGAAGCGCGAGGGCGAGCGCGCCGACCTTGGCGATGGGGGCGGCGGCGGGGCCCGACGGCACCGGAGTGCTGGCTGGCAGGGAAACCGGATGAGCCGTGCTCGACATCGGCGAACGCTCCAGAGGCCGCCGGATCGTGCCGGATGCCGACGGCCTCCCGCGGCGCAAGGCATGTGCCAGCGCAAGTG
>CAZZZJ010000556.1:0-2689 GCA_964658355.1 Beijerinckiaceae bacterium | reverse complement strand
GGACCGTCGAAGAGATCAGCGCGAATAGAACTCGATCACGAGGTTCGGTTCCATCTGAACCGGATACGGGACCTCGGTGAGGCCCGGCACGCGGGTGACGCGGGCGGTCATCTTCTGGTGGTCCACCTCGATGTAGTCGGGCACGTCGCGCTCGGGGAGCTGCGAGGCGACGACCACGATCTCGAGCTGGCGCGAGGCTTCCTTCACCTCGATCAGGTCGCCCGGCTTCACGAGGTAGCTCGGGATGTTCACCCGGCGCCCGTTGACCTTGATGTGGCCGTGGTTGACGAACTGGCGGGCCGCGAACGGCGTCGCCACGAACTTCGAGCGGTACACCACGGCGTCGAGGCGGCGCTCGAGCAGGCCGATCAGGTTCTCGCTCGAATCGCCGCGCAGGCGGATCGCCTCGGCGTAGTAGCGGCGGAACTGCTTCTCGGTGATGTTGCCGTAATAGCCCTTGAGCTTCTGCTTGGCGCGCAGCTGCGTGCCGAAGTCGCTCATCTTGCCCTTGCGGCGCTGGCCGTGCTGGCCGGGGCCGTATTCGCGACGGTTCACGGGGCTCTTCGGGCGGCCCCAGATGTTCTGGCCCATGCGGCGGTCGAGCTTGTGCTTGGCCTGAATCCGCTTCGACATATCGCGTGTCCTCTCGCAATCGAGATGTGAGGAACGCGCCCTCCTCTTCCCGCCGGCCTTGCGGCCCGGGACGACAGAGCGGCCTCGGGGGCCGCTCACGGGTGCGTATGAAAACGCCAAGCGGCCCCTGAAGGAGCCGCGGTGACGAAGGCGTTCCTAGTCGAGCAGGCCGGAACGGTCAATCCTTTCGCCCGTTTCGCGGTGCTTCCCCGCCGCCGCTCCGCGCCAGGCGCGAAATCCCGCATCGTTTACCGACCGTCCCAAACTCTCGGCGAGCGCCCCGCACGCATGGACCGCGACCGCCGGCTCCGGCATCGGTCGTCGCCGATCCCTCTCCATCCGCCAGGACGACGACCCTAATGAACCGCGCGCTCACCACGCTTCTTCTCGCCGGCATGCTCGTCGGCTCGGTGCCGGCTTCGGCCGAGACGCCGGAGGAACTCGCCTTCGGCTTCGGCCAGTTCACCGGCGCCGCGACCTTCTGCAAGATGCCGAAGGACCAGGTCTCTCAGGTGGCCAAGGGCCTGCTGGCGGCTTCCGGGATCGACGCAAGCGGACCGAGCCCCGCCATGACACGTTTCACGGAAGGCGTGGCCGACGGCGTGCGCTCGATGTCCGCCCCGGATGCGGCGTCCTGCGCCGACGTGAAGACGGCGTTCGACGAGGCGTATTCCAAGGTGCAGTGAGCCGGCGCGACCGGTTTCAGGGTCGGTCGGCGAGAAAGGCCAGCACGCCGTCGCGGTGCGGCTTGGCGCCGACGGCGGAGCTGTGGTCGCGCCCTTCGAGCGCGAGGCTCCGCGCGTTTGGCATCAGCGCGGCGAGGCCGGGCCCGGAGCCCGCGACGGTGTCGAGGGTGCCGACGCTGACCAGCGCCGGAACCTCGATCTGCCCGATCTCGGCCCGCGACAGCGTCTGGCGCGAGCCGCGGATGCAGGCGGCGAGCGCGCGCAGGTCGCTCCGGGTCTGCTCGGCGAAGGTGCGGAAGGCGGCGGCCGTCGGGTTCGGGGCCTTGGCGCCCGCCGGGGCCTCCAGAGCCTCTGCGATGCCCGAGGGCAGCCCCTTCCCCTCGACGAGATGCAGGCCGAGGCCGCCGATCAGCGCCGAGCGGACCCGCACCGCGTGGTCGAGGGCGAGATGCGCGGCGATCCGCGCGCCCATCGAGTAGCCCATGATGTCGGCGCGCTCGATCCCGAGATGGTCGAGGAGGCGCACGGCGTCGCCCGCCATGTCTTCGGAGCCGTAGCAGGCCGGATCGTAGAGCTTCTCGCTCTCGCCGTGGCCGCGGTTGTCCAACGCGATGGTGCGGTAGCCGGCCTGGGTGAGCGTGCGCACCCAGGTCGTGTTCACCCAGTTGACCGCGTGGTTCGAGGCGAAGCCGTGAATCAGCAGAACCGGGTCTCCGGTGCCGCCCGATGCCGGCACGTCGATGTAGGCGATGCGCACGCCGTCCGAATCGAAGCTGTCCATGGTCGCCGCCTCTTGCATTCCGTGCCCCGCTTAAGAGCCGCCGCACCGATGGGCAACGCGCGAGATGCTTGCGGGCCGGCGGCGCTGCTGGCATCAGCCGGGCGATGAGCGACCTTCAGCCCTACGGCACCTACGCCCCGGCCGGCCTCGTCGCGGCGATCGCCCGGCGGACCGTGCGGATCTCGCCCGATTCCTGGCGCGGCCGCCGGATGGCGATGTTCCTGCGCCGGCTTGCGATCACGCTGATGCGCGGAAAGCCCCTCGACGTCGAGCGGCTGGGTGCCCGGATGCGGCTGCATCCCTACAACAACAACTGCGAGAAGAAGGTGCTGTTCACGCCGCAATTCTTCGATCCGCAGGAGCGCGCCCTTCTCAAGGCGCGGTTGGGGCCGGGCTGCACCTTCCTCGACATCGGCGCCAATATCGGCGCCTACGCCCTCTTCGTGGCCGCCTTCGCCGGGCCGCAGGCGCGGATTCTCGCGGTCGAGCCGCAGCCCGACGTGTTCGACCGGCTGACCTACAACATTGCCCAGAACCCGTTCCACACCGTCAAGGCGGTGGCCTGCGCGGTGGCCGACAAGGCGGGCGA
>CAZZZJ010000555.1:0-2692 GCA_964658355.1 Beijerinckiaceae bacterium | reverse complement strand
TCCTTTGATGGATGCTCCCAGGATTCCGTCCTTCGGGCGCCGGAGTCGATGGCCGCCTCGCGTCGATCGCCGATATCCACCGGTCATGTTGCGTTTCGGCCTCGGCACCTGCGACGGAATCTCCTGTGCACGGACCGCCCGGCGGTGTCCGGCGCGGGCATCTCTCAACGGATCGGAGCCAAGGCTACCGCCCAGCCCGCTACCGCGACCGACAGCAGCGCAAAGGCCATGAACTCCGCGACGCCGACCAGGACCATCCGCTTCAACATATCCGGCACTCCGCTTTGACGATCCTATTTTGTTCCTGTTTTGTTCTTTGTAAAGCGCAGAGTCTGGCTTCGTTTCCACAAGGTCAACGAACGGTGAATCGAAGGCAGGCGGCGGACGCCGTCGCTGCTGCGGCGCGGACCGGGCACCCGTCGGCTGGATCGTCAGCGGTGATGTGCGAACGCGGTGGCGGCCCCGTCGCCGGGTGGCGTCGCGCCGGGGACCGGTCGGAGTGAATCGAACTGAAGCCGGTCGGCAGTCCGAAGACCGGCGCACCCGATCCAATGCTGTCGAGGCGATCGGTCAAGATCGACATGCAGAGCAGGCAGGCGAGAAGAAAGAGGCCCTCGATCAACAGCATCAGGCAGATGATCGCGGTGGCAGAGGCGTCCCTCATGCCGAGAGCGCTTGTTTCCACCGGCTCGGACACGAGGCGTACTCCGATACCGGGACCAGGATGTGCCCCCGAGGGGCGTGCGCGCGCCTTCGGCGGTGGAGGTTCAGGACTTTCGACGGCAGGTCCGGGATGGGAACCGGAAACGGCGCAGCCAGAGTGCAAACGCACCTCCGGTGACATGTGGATGCCACCGATCTCTCAGGATAACATTCACATTCGTTCACGATTTGGCGAATTCGCAAGTGTCGAGCGGCGATCTGTCCTGGGTCTGACATAGCGAATGCTGATCGACCGGCGAAACGACTCGGATGGAGCCGAGCGCGTCGGTCTCTATGACGCGCTGCCGGACAGCCGGTCGCCGCACACGCTCGCGGGTTCGGGATACCGGTACGGCCCCCGACCGGCGACGGCGGGATCGATCTGTCAGACCGGGGCCGGTTTGGGGTTGTCGCTCGATTCGAAGCGGGAGTACGCTCGTCCCGCTCGGTCGCACGGCGAAGACGACGGGCTCAGGGAGTGGACCATTGGATTTTTCCCCGTCCTCGACGCAGGAGCTGTGGCTCAAGCGCGTGCGCGACTTCATGGCCGCTGAGGTCTATCCGGCGCTCGACGTCGTGAAGGCCGAGACGGCCCAGACCGTGCCGGACCGCTGGGCGCCATCGGAGGCGATCGAGGGACTCAAGGCGAAGGCGCGCGACGCGGGCCTCTGGAACCTGTTCCTGCCGCCGTCGCCCGAGCACGACACCGACGATTTCCACGGCGCGGGGCTGACGAACCTCGATTACGCGCGTTGCGCCGAGGAGATGGGTCGGGTCGCCTGGGCCTCGGAGGTGTTCAACTGCTCCGCCCCAGATACCGGCAACATGGAGGTGCTGCACCGCTACGGCAGCGCAATGCAGAAGCAGCGCTGGCTCAAGCCGTTGATGGAAGGCCGGATCCGCTCCGCCTTCCTGATGACCGAGCCTGAGGTCGCCTCGTCGGATGCGACCAACATCGCCACTTCGATCCGCCGCGACGGCGATCACTACGTGATCAACGGCCGCAAGTGGTGGTCGACGGGCGTCGGCGACCGGCGTTGCAAGATCGCGATCGTGATGGGCAAGACCGATCCGGACGCGCCGCGCCACCAGCAGCAATCCCAGATCTTCGTGCCGCTCGACGCGCCCGGCGTCGAGATCTGCCGCCTGCTCTCGGTGTTCGGCTACGACGAGGCCCCCCACGGGCACGCCGAGGTCGTCTTGCGCGATGTGCGCGTGCCGGCCGAGAACCTGATCCTCGGCGAGGGCCGCGGCTTCGAGATCGCGCAGGGCCGTCTCGGCCCGGGCCGCATCCACCATTGCATGCGCACCATCGGCGCGGCCGAGGCCGCCCTGGAGGCGATGGTGCGGCGCCTGCTCTCGCGCACGGCCTTCGGCAAGCGGCTGGCCGACCAGTCGGTCTGGGAGCAGCGCGTGGCCGAGGCCCGGATCGACATCGAGATGACGCGGCTGCTCTGCCTGAAGGCCGCCGACATGATGGACAAGGTCGGCGCGAAGGCCGCCAAGCTCGAGATCGCGAT
Source organism: Beijerinckiaceae bacterium (assembly GCA_964658355.1). Classification (GTDB taxonomy): domain Bacteria; phylum Pseudomonadota; class Alphaproteobacteria; order Rhizobiales; family Beijerinckiaceae; genus Methylobacterium. Next base: position 470 of record CAZZZJ010000555.1, on the reverse strand, counting down.
GATCAAGGTCGCAGCCCCCCGGATCGCGCTCAAGGTCATCGACGACGCCATCCAGGCCCATGGCGGTGCCGGCGTCTCCGACGACTTCGATCTGGCCCGCACCTACGCGCACATCCGCACCTTGCGGCTCGCCGACGGGCCGGACGAGGTGCACAACCGCTCGATCGCCCGGCTCGAATTCGCGCGCCACAGCAATGCGGGTCCCGCCGCGTGAGCGTGGATGCCGCCTTCGCCGGCACCAAGCCGGTCGATCCGCGCCACCGGATCGACGAGGCCGCCCTCACCGCTTGGTTGAGCGAGCACGTCGCGGGCTTCTCCGGCCCGATCGACCTGCGCCAGTTCAAGGGCGGCCAGTCGAACCCGACCTACCGGATCGAGACCCCGGGGGGAGCCTACGTGCTGCGGCGCAAGCCGTTCGGGCCGCTGCTGCCCTCGGCCCACGCGGTCGAGCGCGAGTACCGCCTGATCCG
>CAZZZJ010000554.1:0-2696 GCA_964658355.1 Beijerinckiaceae bacterium | reverse complement strand
CGCTGGGCATGATCGTCGCCGAGATCGTCGCGGAATGCCTCGACGCGACGGCCGAAAGCGTGGCCTGCGCCATTTCCATCGACATCGACGCGCCCCCCGGGGCACCGGTGCGCCTTTCGATCGTCTCCGGCACCGGCGACCAGGCCGAGTCGGGGCGGCCGAACATCCCGAAGCTCGGCCCGCGGCTGATCGCGGCCTACGCCGCGCAGGCCGAGATCGCCGTGACCGGGGTGGCCACCGCCGACGATCCCCTGCGCCTGCAATTGCCGGAAGCGCGGGTCGAAGGCTCGGTCTGAGGCGCTCCAGGCGATTCGCCTCGCCGGGAGAGCCGACCTATATCCGCGGACACACCGCGCACCCGACACAGACACCGGCCGAGCATGCTGCCTTCGATCGAGACCATCGTCGAGAACTTCGAATTCATCGACGATTGGGAGGAACGCTACCGTTACCTGATCGAGCTCGGCCGAACCCTGCCGCCGGCCGACGATGCGCTGCATGCGGAGGCGAACAAGGTTTTGGGTTGCGCCAGCCAGGTCTGGATCGACCTCGACGTCGACAGATCGGGTGACGTGCCCCGCCTGCATCTGCGCGGCGACAGCGACGCCCACATCGTGCGGGGCCTCGTCGCGCTGATGATCGCACTGTTCGACGGAAAGACTCCGCGCGAGGCGGCCGACACCGACGCCTTCGCGCTCTATACCAAGCTGGGCCTCGGCGAGCATCTCACCCCGCAGCGCTCCAACGGCGTCCGCGCCATGGCGGACCGCATCCACCGCGACGCGGTCCGCTTGGCCGCCTGAGCACGCGAGCGGCTCACGCCCTGTCGCGCCACAGCCGCATCCGGGCGTGATCCGGTCCGACGGCCTCGCGCTGCAGGCCGTAATGCTCGGCGAGGCGCCCGAGGGCGATCTTCGCGACCACCTTGGCGGAGCGGGCCGGCCAGCGCCGCTCCTCCTCGATCCGCTCCAACCCCTTCACGTGGCCGCACAGGTCGATCAGCAGACCGGACAGATCATGGCCGACCGCGGCCATCGCCCGGTCGACGCGGGCGCGCGCGGCCATCATCGTATCCGAGGCGCCGGCGGCATCGCGTGCTCCTGAGCCGTCGACGCGCACCGTGCTCCAGTCGATGCCCATCCGCGGCAGCAGCATGCCGGTGGTGATGTCGCGGCGCAAGCGCTCGCCGGCCTCGAAGGACGCCCGGTCGAGGAGCGGCGCCCCGTCGCGACCGCGCCGTCGGACCATCCAGGCGATCGGGCTCTCGGACGCGTCGCGCAGGCGCCGCTCCGTGCCCTCGCCCTCCACCACGAGGTCGAGATGCTGGCCCCGGAACGCCTCCCCGGGCGGGGCCTCCCCGCGGCGAAGACGCGCCCGGCCGGCCTGCGTCAGCGTGATCCGGCCGCGCGGACCCGGCTCGCGAGCGGCGAGATCGGCGGCCAGCAGGCGTTCGCCGGCGGCCAGGGGAAAGCGGCCGCCGCCGAGGGAGACGCCGCTCCCGCATCGCACGATCAGCATCGCCTCCTCGATCGGATCCGGAAAGGCGTAGGCGCCCTCCGGCGCCAGGGCCGCGAGCAGCCGTTCTCCGGCACGGCCGATGACGGCTTCCGTCCGTGGCCCGGCGAGGAGGCGGAGAGCCCGAGTCTGCGGAGCTTTGTTCATGTTTTGTTCCAAACGCGACCGTTCTTCGGCACGACGAAGGAAACAGAAGACGCCTGAAAATGGTCCTAGATCAAGACTTGACGGCCAGGACGCTGTGGAGCGTCACGCACCCGCGGCCTTCGGGTTGGTCGGCGGATGCTTGAGCACCTCGGCGATCGTCTCCTCGGACTGGCCGCGCACGTCGTAGCCCATCTCGGCGAGCCGCTCGATCAGCGCGTCGCTGTCGGCAGCGGATCGTGCGGCCCATTCGGCGAGGACGGCGTTCGCCTTGCCGAGGTCGTCGGTCGGGATCACGGGATCGCTCATGGGAACACAATGACGCAGGGTCGGCTTCGTTCCCCGGGCGCCCGTCGGCGAAGCCGGAGGGTTCGCCTCCGGCTTCGTGTCCGCCAACTCAGGCGGCTTCGTCGTAATTGCCGTTGCGGGTCTGGCCGAGGCCGATCGCCTTGGCGAGGTCGGAGCGGGCCTTGGCGTAGTTCGGGGCGACCATCGGATAATCCGGCGGCAGACCCCATTTGGCGCGATACTGCTCCGGGCTCATGTCGTACTTGGCGCGCAGGTGGCGCTTCAGCGACTTGAAGGTACGGCCGTCCTCGAGGCAGATGATGTGGTCGGCGGTGACGGACTTCTTCACCGGCACGGCCGGGGTCAGCGGGCCGGTCGGCGCGGCCGCCTCGACCTGGCCGCCCGCGACCTGCAGCAGCGAGGCGTGGATCCGGCCGATCAGCTGAGCCAGCTCGCCCGGGGGGACCGGGTTGTTGCTGACATAGGCCGACACGATGTCGGCGGCGAGTTCCACGTAATCCACCGTGGTGTCTGTGTCGTTCATGTTCGGCGATGTCCCCTGGACGCTAAGGCAGTCGACACGTTTCGAGAGGCGCGGACCATCGGTCCCGGCGTCCCGACATGCGATGCGGGCATTCCCGCAACAATGACCGTCCTGCCTGCAAGTGCTGAGTGAAATGCGGCGACCCCTTCCGCCACGACATCTCAATAGGATATTTGCAGATCGGCCGCAAGTTGGTGAACCGCAG
>CAZZZJ010000553.1:0-2700 GCA_964658355.1 Beijerinckiaceae bacterium | reverse complement strand
AGGTGGCTCGCGCTGATCGTCGTGGAGCGTGCGGCCGGCGTGGCGGGCGCGGCCGGAGCCGCCGCGGGCTTCTGAGGCGGGGCCTTCTGGGCCTGGGCGATGCCGGGAGCGGCCGAGACGAGCCCCGTGACCAGGATAGGGAGGAGGCGGCGGGAGAGGACGTGCATTCCGGGCGTTCCTGGATCGAGGGAAGGTTGGACGACGACGAGAATGCCGTCCGAGCGCGCCGTGCGCGGCGCGGAGACTGTCAGGCGAGGCTGCCGATCACGCTGATCTCGGCTCGGCCGTCGCGGTCTTCGGCGAGGATGGCGGCGGTGGCGATCCCGAGGAACAGGCCGTGCTCGACGACGCCGGGGACGGACCAGAGCAGCGCCGAGAGCCGCTCGGGATCGGCGATGCGCCCGAGGCGCGCGTCGAGGATGTGATGGCCGCCATCCGTCACCAGCGGTGTGCCGCCGGAAGCGGCGCGAAGCGCGACCGCTCCGGTGCAGCCCGCACGTTCGATCGCCGCCTCGACGCCGCGGCGCGTCGCAGCGAGACCGAAGGCATTGACCTCGATCGGCAGCGGGAACGCGCCGAGCGTTTCGACGCGCTTCGCCGCATCGGCGATCACCACCATGCGCCGGCTGGCGCAGGCCACGATCTTCTCGCGGAGCAGGGCCGCACCGCCGCCCTTGATCAGGCGGAGCTGGGCGTCGACCTCGTCGGCTCCATCGATGGTCAGGTCGAGTTCGGGCAGCTCTTCCAGGGTCGCGAGCCGGATGCCGGCCCTGGTCGCCGCCGCATGCGTCGCCTCGGAGGTCGGCACGCCGACCACGTCGAGGCCCGCGCGCACGCGTTCGCCCAACAGTTCGACGAAGGCGGCCGCCGTCGATCCGGTTCCGAGGCCGAGCCGCATTCCGGGCTCGACGAGCGCGAGGGCGCGGGCCGCCGCCGCGCGACGCAGGTCCGGGCCGCTCACGGCGTCGTCTCGCGGTCGAGGCTCACGAAAGGGTGCATGCGCAGATTGCCGGTCCATCCCGCTGGGGTGCGGTTCGCCCTAGCATGGCCGTCGCCGCGCCGGGAAGCCGCCGCCTCCGCCGATCCCCGCATTCGTCCGCCGCCGATTGCAATCCGACGACGATCCGTTCCGCCCGATCCGGAATCGTCAGGGCCGGCCGCCCTGCGGCGGCGTGGCGCTGGCGCCCGCCCGGCCCGGGACGTTTCCGACGAGCGGCGCCTCGGCCGCGCCCTCGGCCGACGGGTTGGTCTGCTGGGTACAGACCACCTGCTCCTTCTTCACCAGCACGAAGCAGATGCTCATCTCGCCGGTGCGGTAGTTCACGCGGAACACCCCGGCCTCGCGCGTGTGTCGCGTGGCGACGAGGCCGTATTCCGATGGCGGCTGCGCGCCGGCGCCCTCGCCGGCGGCGAAGCAGACGGTCAGGCCGATGCCGCCGCCGCTTTCCTGCAGCCCGTACTGGCACGAGGTGACCTCGCCGGTGACCTTGTCGACCCGGTACATGCGGTTGAGGTCGGCCTGGGGAGCCGGAACGAACTCGAACGACGCGGCGCCGGCGGCGACCGGCGCGAGCAGGCCGAGGGCGATAACGAGCAGGCGGATGTTCATGGGCGGTCCCGGCGGGTGCGACGCGCCTCCTTTCGGGGAGGTTTCGGGCGAGTTCGGGGCGCTCGGGCAAGTTCGGGGCACGAAGCCGACCTTCGGCCTGTGCCCGGGCTTCCGAAACTTGCCCCCGCCCCGGCCGACCGCTAGCCACAGGCGGCCCTCCGACACCCTGGAAAGACCCGATGCCAGCACTTCCCAAGATCGCCGTGTTCGACCTCGACGGCACTCTCGCCGAGACCGCGGGCGACCTGATCGGGACCCTGAACGTCCTGCTGCTGCGCGAGGGACTTCCGGAACTGCCCCTCGACGAGGCGCGCGGCCTGATCGGCGCCGGCGCCAAGGCGCTGATCCGCCGCGGCTTCGAGGCCGCCGGCAGGGAGCTTTCGCCCGAGATGCACGAGCGCCTGTTCGCCGACTTCCTGGAGCATTACGGCGCGCATCTGTGCGACCGCTCCCACCTGTATCCGGGGGTCGTCGAGGCGCTGGACCGGCTCGAGGCCGAGGGTTTCCGGCTCGCCGTGTGCACCAACAAGGTCGAGCTGCACGCGGTCGACCTGCTCGACAAGCTCGGCCTCGGCCAGCGCTTCGCCGCGATCTGCGGGCGCGCGACCTTCCCCTACAGCAAGCCCGATCCGCGCCACATCACCCTGACGATCGCCAAGGCCGGCGGCGATCCGGCGCGCGCGGTGATGGTCGGCGATTCCCGCGCGGACATCGACGCGGCCAGGGCCGCCGGCATCCCGGTGGTGGCGGTCACCTTCGGCTATACCGACACGCCGGTGGAGCAGCTCGGGCCGAACCGCGTGATCGGGCACTTCTCCGAGCTGCCCGGCGCGGTGGCCGAGCTCGTGCCGTCTCAGGCGTAATCCTCCGGCGTCCTGACCTTGCCGGCGCGCAGCAGCGTGTAGAGGAACGGCACGAACAGCAGCGTCGCCGGCGTGCCGAAGGCGATGCCGCCCATCACGGCGCGGGCGAGCGCCGCGTTCTGCTCGCCGCCCTCCCCAGTGCCGAGCGCCATCGGGATGAGACCGAGGAACATCGCGCCCGCCGTCATCAGCACCGGGCGCAGACGGGTCTCGCCGGCGAGCAGCGCC
>CAZZZJ010000552.1:0-2723 GCA_964658355.1 Beijerinckiaceae bacterium | reverse complement strand
CGAGGAGATCCTGGCCTGGGTGCTGGTGCCGCTGATCTGCCTCGGGATCTACTGGGGCATCAATGCCGGCTTCGAGTTCATGGGAACCTCGCCGGGCCAGGTCTGGGACCAACTGATGCAGGTGAAGGCGATGATGGAGAAGCGCGCCTGAGCCTTCCATCCTGTCGACGCCGATCGTCGGTCCCGGCGATCGATCAGGCGCGGCGCAGGGCGTGGACCGAGAACAGGGCCTCCGGATCGGTCCAGACCGTCCCCGCAGACCATCCGGCCTGGGCCGCCAAGGCGCGGAAGCCGTCGATCGTGTACTTGTAGCTGTTCTCTGTGTGGATCGATTCGCCTTCGGCGAATGCGAAAGCGCGTCCCGCGACCGTCACGGTCTGATCGACGCGCGAGACGAGGTGCATCTCGATTCGCGACGCGGTCCGGTTGAACAGCGCTCGATGGTGGAACGCGCCCACATCGAACGTGCCCGTCAGATCGCCGTTGATCCGGGTCAGCAGGTTGAGGTTGAAGGCCGCGGTGACGCCGGCCGCATCATCGTAGGCCGCCTCAAGGATCCGGGCATCCTTCACGAGGTCGACGCCAACGACGAGCGTCGCGCCTTCGCCAAGCACCGCGCCGAACTGGTGCAGGAGGCGGATCGCCTCCTTGGGCTCGAAATTCCCGATGGTTGAGCCCGGGAAGAATCCGGCGCGCGGGACCTCGCCAAGATCCGCCGGCAAGGCGAAGGCCTGCGTGAAATCGGCGGCGATCGGTGCGATGCGCAACGTCGGATAGTCGGCCTGCAGCGCTGCCGCCTCGCTGAGCAGGAACGTCTCCGACACGTCGACCGGGACGTAGGCCGCGAGGTCCGGCATGTGCCGGAGCAGTCGACGGACCTTGACGGTCGATCCGCTGCCGAATTCAACCAGCGCGGCGCCGCGCGGCAGGGCGGCCGCGATGTCGGGGCCTCGCGCATCGAGGATCCCGAGCTCGGTCCGGGTCGGATAATATTCCGGCAGCCGGGTGATCTGCTCGAACAGGTCGGACCCAGCATCGTCGTAGAAGTACTTCGCCGGCAGGGATTTCTGGTTTTTCGCGAATCCGGCGAGCACGTCGTCGAGGAACGCGCGATCGTTCGGGAGTTGGGCGAGCGGCGTCGCGTCCGCGAAGACGGGCTTGATGGTCACGCGATGACTCCGGACACGTGTTTCAGGCGCGAGCTTGCGCGAGGCGCAGGCCCGTGAACTGCCAACGCTGATGTGGATAGAAGAAGTTGCGGTAGGGCAGCCGAGCATGCCCGTCCGGCGTCGCCACCGACGACCCGCGCAGGACGAACTGGTTCGACATGAACTTGCCGTTGTACTCGCCGAGCGCGCCCGGCAGCGGCCGATAGCCCGGATAGGCGGTGTAGGCGCTGCGGGTCCATTGCCAGACCAGTCCGAACGCGTCGTCGAGACCGCCGTCGCGGACGGCCACCTCCCATTCGAACTCCGTCGGCAATTCGCGGCCTGCCCAGCGCGCGTAGGCATCCGCCTCGTAGTAGCTGACATGGGTGACGGGCTGCGTCGGATCGATCGGGCGACGACCGCCGAGCGTCATGCAGGTCCAGCCCTGCTCGCCCTGCTGCCAGTAGCCCGGCGCCTCCCAGCCCTCCGCCTGCGCCGCGAGCCAGCCGTCGGACAACCAGAGATCGGGCCGGCGATAGCCGCCATCGTCCATGAATCGCAGCCAGTCTGCCGTGGTGACCAGCGACCGGTCGACCGATACCGGCAGGATCAGGCTGTCGTGGCGCGGGTGCTCGTTGTCGAACGAGAAGCCGGGGCCGTCATGGCCGACGCGACGCACGCCGTGCGCCAGTTCGATCGTCCCGGAGCGGTTCACCGCCTTGGGGAAACGCCAGCCGGCGTCGTAGACCGGGTGAAGCGGGTTCTGCGCGAAGGCATGCAGGATGTCGGTGATCAGCAACTCCTGATGCTGCTGCTCGTGATAGAGTCCGATCTCCAGGATCGGCAGCACCGCCTCCAGCGCGCCGGGCGCCGCCTGCGCCAGCAATGTCTCGACGGCGCGATCGATATGGGCGCGATAGCCCGCGACCTCTTCCGCCGTCGGGCGGGTGATCAGCCCGCGCATCACCCGCGGCTGACGCGGCCCGGCGGCGACGTAGTACGAGTTGAACAGGTAATGCAGCCGCTCGTCGTGGATCCGGTAACCCGGCAAGTGCTCGCGCAACAGGAACTGCTCGAAGAACCACGTCGTGTGCGCCCGGTGCCATTTGGTCGGGCTGGCATCGGCCATGGACTGGACCTGCTGGTCCTCTGGGGAGAGCGGCGCGGCGCGGCGCTCGGTCTCTGAGCGGACGAAGCGAAAGGCCGCGATCCAGGCGTTCCGATCCACCGGTCGCACCGAGACCGGCGGCGGTGGAAAGGCCGCGGACGGCACGTCGGTGTCGGGAAGTGCCGCTGTCGCAGCCATGCTGGTCCTCTCCGGTCGCGCGTGGATCCGCCGGTCATGGGCGGTTGAGATATGCGCGACGGCCACGGCGGCAACACCGGCGCGACGATTCAGTTCGCTATCGGCCGCGCGGGATCGCGTCACGCCCTCCCCCTGTGAATTGCGGTGCCGGCTGTCTCGGGCGTTCGAAGAGCGAGCCTTTTTGCAGCCGCAGTGAGATGGCCTTAACCCTCCCGTCGAAGACTGCGGGGCTCTGATGCTGGGGTACGCGTTCTGATGCGGATCGATCT
>CAZZZJ010000551.1:0-2729 GCA_964658355.1 Beijerinckiaceae bacterium | reverse complement strand
GCAGGTAGGTCAGGCTCGAATAGCCGGTCCCGAAATCGTCCATCGAGATGCGGATCCCGGCACGGCGCAGCAGGTGCAGGGTCTCGAGGTTGGCCTCGGTGTCGTCGAGCAGGACGCTCTCCGTGATCTCGAGTTCCAGGCGATCGGGCCGCAGCCCGCTCGCGGCCAGGGCGAGCAACACGATCTGCGCGAAGTTGCGATGGCGCAATTGCACCGCCGAGACGTTGACGGCGACGCTGAGCCGCTCCGGCCAGGTCACGGCATCGCGGCAGGCCTGATTCAGGACCCATTCCCCGAGCGCGACGATCATCCCGGTCTCTTCGGCCACCGGAATGAAGATCGCGGGCGAGATCGGGCCGCGCTGCGGATGGCGCCAGCGGGCCAGGGCTTCCATGCCGGTGATCTGGCCGCTGACGAGGTTGACCAGCGGCTGATAGTGCACTTCGAACAGGCCCTGCCGCAGGGCGTCGGCGAGGTCAACCTCGACCTCGCGGCGCGCCTGAAGAGTCTCGTCCATCTCCGCCTCGAACAGGCAGGCCAAGCCACGGCCCTTGCCCTTGGCATGGTAGAGCGCCGTGTCGGCGTTCTTGAGCAGCCGGTCGATGTCGTCCGCTGCGTCGTCGGCGATGGCGATGCCCGCGCTCATGCCGATCTCGACGGTGTAGCCCTCGAAGTCGTAGGGCTTGCTCACCAGGGTGATCATCCGCTCCGCGATCGCGAGGGCTGCCGCCTCGTCGGCGACCCGGTGCAGCACCGCGAACTCGTCGCCCCCGAGTCGCGCCACGAGGTCGCCGGCGCGCACCCGGGCGCAGAGCCGTTCGGACACCGCCCGCAGGAGGGCGTCGCCCGCACCGTGACCGTGGGTGTCGTTGACCGCCTTGAACCGATCGAGGTCGAGGCAGAGGATCGCGAGCCGGGTGGTCTCGGCGTCGCCACGGACCTTGCCGAGCATGTCGAGGCCGTGTTCGCGCAGCGCCGTGCGGTTGGGCAGGTCGGTGAGGGCGTCATGGCGCGCCATGTGCGCGATCCGGGCCTCGTTGCGGCGGCGCTCGGTGATGTCCTCGAAGGTGGACACCCAGCCACCACCCTCGATCATGCGATAGCACACGGCGAGGATGCGCCCGTCGGCCAGCTCGCGATGGATCGGGCCCGGGTCCGCGGCCAGGAGCGCGAGTCGGGTTCCTTCGCACAGCGCGTCGACGGTGGTGCCCCTGTGGTAGCAGCCCCGCTCGACCAGGATCGTGCAGATCTCCCGCTGTGACATTGAAACCCGCAGGGCGTCCGGCGCGATGCCGAAGATCTCGCAATATCTCTGGTTGTAGACGACGAGGCGTGCCGCATCGTCGAACAGACACAGGCCCTGCGTCATGTTGCTGAGGGCCGCGTCGAAACGCTTGTTCTGCTCGAGGAGGTCGGCATGGGACGCCCGCAGTTCCGCAAGCGCCCCCGCGAGCGCGCGGCGTGCCCGCTGCTCGGAACTGACGTCGGTTCCGGCGCCACGATAGCCGCAGAAGGTCCCGTCCTCCGAGAGCACGGGTTCGCCGCTGATCCGGAACAGTCGGGTGCGGCCGTCGGGATGGGCGTAGGGGTAGAGGAAGTCGGTGAAGGGCTGCTGCCGCTCGACCGCCTGACGGTAGGGCTCCCAGAAGGTGCCATCGCCGCCGTTCGTGGCGATCGCCACCCGCGACAGGCCGGTGAGCGACGCGGCGCTGCGGCCGAGGAACTGTTCCACTTCGGAAGACAGGTAGACGAAGTTTTGCGAGGTGTCGGTCTGCCAGACCCAATCCGCATCGATCTGCGCAAGATCTTCCAAAACTCGAATCGGCATCAGACGGCAACTCACGACGTTTCCCCATGGTCCGCGATCGGGGTTAAGATTTTATTCGCAAGCCCGCGACGGTCCCGACATCGCAAGGCGGACCCACGCGCCGTCGAATGCGTTTCCCGGACGGCCCGTGCGGTCTGCGCGACGCTGCGATCGAACGATGGGGAAGGACTGGGCATGCCAAGCGACGGCGCGGATCTGTTTCCGGGTTTCGAGGCCCTCTGGATCGAGGCGGCCTGGGGAAAGGCCTTCGCCCGGGTCGGCGGCCCGGCGGACGCCCCGCCGCTCCTGCTCCTCCACGGCTTTCCGCAGAGCCACGCCATGTGGCACCGCCTGGCGCCGGATCTCGCGCGCGACCGCCGCGTGATCTGCCTCGACCTGCCGGGCTACGGCTGGTCGGCCGCGCCGCCGAGCGATGCAGGCCACGACGCCTTTGCCAAGCGCCGGATCGGCGGTGAGATCGTCGCCCTGATGGAGCGGATCGGCCATGTCCGCTTCGCGCTGGCCGGCCACGACCGCGGCGCGCGCGTGGCGTACCGCCTCGCCATGGATCAGCCCGCCCGCGTATCGGCGCTCGCCCTGCTCGATATCGTCCCGACCGCGGTGCAGTGGGAGCGGATCGAGGCCGCGCCGGGCATGAACCCGCACTGGGGATTCCTCGCGGAGCCGTCTCCGCGACCCGAGACGGTGATCGGCCGGGATCCGGACGGCTATTTCCGGCCGCTGATCGCCGGCTGGACGGCCGCGAAGGACCTCTCGGCCTTCGACCCGCGGGCTTTGGCCCTCTACGGCCAGGCCTGGGCCGTGCCGGAGCGCATCCACGCCATGTGCGAGGATTACCGCGCGGGCGCCGGCGCCGACCGCGAGGCCGACCGGGCGGACATCGCCGCCGGCCGGACCCTGG
>CAZZZJ010000550.1:0-2733 GCA_964658355.1 Beijerinckiaceae bacterium | reverse complement strand
GGGCGCGCCTGGGCGCTCTGATGTCATCGGATCGTGACGGTTTCGTGCCGGATCCCGTCAGGCGCGGGCGCGGGAGAGGCCGATGCCGTCCATCGCCGCCTGCTCGCGGACCGCTTCCGCGGCCCGTTCCGCCGACCGCTCGCGGTCGTCGAGGATCTCGACCTTCTTGAGGTCCTCGAAGGCTTCGCCGAGTTCGGCCTTCGCCTCGGCGAGCTGGCCTTCCAGCGCGATCGCCGACTGGCGCATGTTGTCCCGGCGCGTCGCGGCGGCGCGGGCATAGGTCGGGTAGGCGAAATGTCCGATGTCGGTGATGCCGGCGCGGGCTTCCTCGTGGACGACCTCGCGGTCGAGTTCCATCGCCATGCGCTGGAAGTCGGCCATCATCATCTCGATCTGGGTGACGCGGCGACGCTTCTCGTCGACCTGGAAGCGGCGCAGCCGGATCAGCGTGTCACGCGATTTCATGGGATACGCTCACTCCACACAACGCAGGAGATTCAGGCAACATCCGGAGAGCGAGACGGTGAAGACCGGCCGCACCGCCCACCTCAGGAACCGCCCACGATCTCTGCGAGCCGTGCGTAACCATCGCCGATGGAGGTTGCTTCTTCCTTACCCTGCCCCAGAAAAGCCTCCAATCGCGGCATCAGCGCCACCGCCTCGTCGACCTCGGGAGACGCGCCGGCCCGATAGGCGCCGAGACGGATCAGCTCCTCCATGTCGGCGTAGGTCGCCAGCAGCTTCCGCGCCCGCCGCACCACCGGCAGGAAGGCGGGATCGCAGGAGCGCGGCATGGTGCGCGAGACCGAGCGCAGGACGTTGACCGCCGGGTAGCGCCCGCGTTCGGCGATGGAGCGCTCCATCACGATGTGCCCGTCGAGGATGCCGCGCACGGCATCGGCCACCGGCTCGTTGTGGTCGTCGCCTTCCACCAGCACCGTGAAGAGGGCCGAGATCGTCCCCTCCCCCACGCCGGGTCCGGCGCGCTCGAGCAGGCGCGGCAGTTCCGAGAACACCGTCGGGGTGTAGCCCTTGGCGGTCGGCGGCTCTCCGGCGGCGAGCCCGATGTCGCGCTGGGCCATGGCGAAGCGCGTGATCGAATCGATCATGCACAGCACCTTGGCACCCTGGTCGCGGAAATGCTCGGCGACGGAGAGCGTCACGTAGGCCGCGTTCCGGCGCATCAGGGCCGGCTCGTCCGAGGTCGCAACCACCACCACCGAGCGCGCGAGGCCGGCTGCGCCGAGGTCGTCCTGCAGGAATTCCTGCACCTCTCGGCCGCGCTCGCCGACGAGGCCGATCACCGCCACGTCGGCGGCGGTGTAGCGGGCGAGCATCGACAGCAGGACGGACTTGCCGACACCCGACCCGGCGAAGATGCCCATGCGCTGGCCGGCGCACATGGTCAGGAAGGTGTTGAGGCAGCGCACGCCGAGATCGAGCGGCTTGCCGACCCGGCGGCGCGCGTGGGCGGGCGGCGGGTCGGCGCGGAGCGGGTAGATCTCGGGACCGCTCGGGAGCGGCCCGAGGCCGTCGACCGGTCGGCCCAGGGCGTCGACCACGCGCCCGAGCCAGGCCGGCGAGGGCCGGATCGCCCCTGCGGCTTCGTCGCGGACGAAGGCGGGACAGCCGCGGCGCACGCCCTCCAGCGAGCCGAACGGCATGGCGAGCGCGCGGTCGCCCTGGAACCCGATGATCTCGCATGGGATCAGCCCGGCGCTGCCCGCCCCCTCGACGTCCAGGCGCCCCCCCAGACGCATCGCGGCGACGGGCCCCGCGACCTCGACGAGAAGGCCGCGAATGGCGACCACGCGTCCGTAGGTCTCCAGCGGCTCGACCCGCTCGAGCCCGGCGCGGATTCCGGCGAGCGTGCGTGTCGCGGTCCCTGCCCGGTCCTGCGTCATCCGTGCTGCCCTAACGGTTCGTTTACCTCCCTCCTTAACACTGCCCTCATCGAGCTTGTAACGGGGCCGATCGCGGGAACCGGTCCGGGTCGTCCGATCCGTCCCGGACATGCGTCGCGGATGTGGCGGAACGGTCACAAACGCAGTCGGCCCGTTACGGGTGAAGGACTTGGCAAGGGTGGGAAACCCGGCGCTGACCACGCACGGTTGAGGCTGTGAGAACAGACCGCAAACACGGCATGAAAAAAGGTCGAGGCCGGATCAAACGATCGCTTGCCACAGAGAATCAGGTTTTGTTAACGATTAACGAATAGCGTTTCACGTCAATGACGATGGGGCGTCCGTCCACAGGCCGGTGGCGGACGAGTGGCGGCGACGTGTCCGAACGCTGATACGGCCGGCCGGGCTGGGGATCGACGATGCGGGTACTTCTGATCGAGGACGACGGCGCTACGGCGCAGAGCATCGAGTTGATGCTCAAGTCCGAGAACTTCAACACCTACACGACAGACCTGGGTGAAGAAGGGATCGATCTCGGCAAGCTCTACGATTACGACATCATCCTCCTCGACCTGAACCTTCCCGACATGTCGGGCTACGAGGTGCTGCGCAACCTTCGGGTCGCCAAGGTCAAGACGCCGATCTTGATCTTGTCGGGCATGGCCGGCATCGAGGACAAGGTGAAGGGCCTCGGCTTCGGCGCCGACGACTACCTTACCAAGCCGTTCCACAAGGACGAGCTCGTGGCCCGCATCCACGCGATCGTCCGCCGCTCGAAGGGCCACGCCCAGTCGGTGATCACCACCGCCGACCTGATCGTGAACCTCGA
>CAZZZJ010000549.1:0-2746 GCA_964658355.1 Beijerinckiaceae bacterium | reverse complement strand
GTGACGATCCAGGTGCCGGCGGCGAACCCCGAAAAGCCGATCGCCATGAGGATGCGCGGATCGACCTTGCCGGAGAACCGCCCGGCGATCGGCGCGGTCGCGAACATGCACAGGCCCGAGACGAACATCGTCTCGCCGATCTGCAGCGCCGAGTAGCCGCGGATCCGCGCGAGGTAGACCGGATAGAGGTAGGTCAGACCGTAGAGACCGATGCCGAGGACGAAGCTCGCCGCGCAGCCCGCGGCGAAGTTGCGGTCGTTGAAGGCGCGCAGGTCCACGATCGGCTGCTTGGCGGTGAAGACCCGCCAGAAGAAGCCGACGGCCGAGACCGTTCCGACGAACGTGCACAACGCCACCGCGTCGTCCTGCAGCCAATCGTGATTCGGGCCCTCCTCCAACACGTATTCGAGGCAGCCGAGGAAGCCCGCCATGCCGGCGAGCCCGTACCAGTCGAAGCTCTTGAACAGGCCGAGGTTCGGCTCGTCGAAATCCACGAGGAAGAAGGTCGAGACCGTGACGGCGATGCCGGGCACCACGTTGATCAGGAACAGCCAGTGCCAGGAGCCCAGATCCGTCAGGTAGCCGCCGACGGTCGGGCCGATCGTCGGCGCCAGGGTCGCGACCAGGCCGATCATCGGCGAGACGATCGAGCGCTTGGACGGCGGGAAGATCGTGAAGGCCGAGGCGAACACCGTCGGGATCATGCCGCCGCCGATGAAACCTTGGAGCGCGCGCCAGACGATCATCTCGTTGATCGACGAGGATGTGGCGCACATCACGCTCATCAGCGTGAAGCCGCCGGCCGAGATCACGAACATCCATCGGGTCGAGAGCACCCGCGAGAGGGTGCCCGAGAGCGGGATCGAGATCACCTCGGCGATCAGATAGCTGGTCTGGACCCAGGGAATCTCGTCGCCCGAGGCCGAAAGGCCGGCCTGGATCTCGTTGAGCGAGGCCGAGACGATCTGGATGTCCAGGATCGCCATGAACATCCCGAACACCATGCACAGGAACGCCACCATCCGGCGGCGGTCGAGCGGCGGCTCGGCGGCCGCCGGCAGCGGCGCGGAGGGTCTCGCGGCGGGGCCGATCGCGGCGGTCGCGGCCATGGTCAGTCCCGCTTCTGGGCGGTGCGCAGCAGCGGCGCGTCGGCGCCGTCGCGCGTGTCGACCCTGACCGTCACCGACAGGCCGGGCCGGAGCAGGCCCTCGGCGGCGATGTCGGCCGGCACCTTCACCCGCACCGGCAGGCGCTGGACGATCTTGGTGAAGTTGCCGGTCGCGTTGTCGGGCGGCAGCAGGCTGAACACCGAGCCGGAGGCGGGCGAGAGCGATTCGACCTCGCCCTCGATCTCGCGGCCGGGATAGGCGTCGACCTCGATCGCGACGTGCTGGCCGGGCCGCACGCGCACGAGCTGGGTCTCCTTGAAGTTCGCGTCGATGCGCACGCTCTTGAGCGGCACCAGGGCGGCGATGCGCGAGCCCGGCGCGACGTAGGCTCCGGCCTCGACCGCCTTGTTGCCGACCACGCCGTCGAACGGCGCCCGGATCACCGAGAAGGCGACGTCGCGCTTGGCGCGGTCGACGGCCGTGCGCAGCTCGGCGGCGAGGCTCTCGGCCTCGCGCTGCTGGGCATGCAGCACCTCGACGTTGGCCTTGGCCGCGATCAACCCGGCCTCGGCGCCCTTCACGGCGGCATCGGTGCGGTCGCGATCGGCCTTGGCCTGGTCGAGGCGGGATTTCGCGACGTAGTCGGCCTGCATCTGCGTCGCGCGGTTGTAGTCGGCCAGCGCACGCACCGCGTCGGCCTTCGTGGCGTCGATCTGGGCGGCCATCTGCGCGACTTGCGCCTGCGCCGCCTCGGCCTGCCGGCCGATCCGCACGATCGTGCTCTCCTGCGTCGCGAGCTTGTCCTGCGTCGCCTGCTGGGCGAGGCGGTAATCCCCGTCGTCCAGCCGCGCGATCACGTCGCCCTTCTTCACCGACTGGCCGTTCACCACCGGCACCGATTCGAGGTAGCCGGAGATCTTGGCGGCGAGAACGGAGATGTCGGCCTGGACGTACGCGTCGTCGGTCGAGACGAAGAACCGCCCGACCGTCCAGTACCGCCAGCCCTGGTAGCCGCCGCCGGCGAGCGCCGCGCAAAGCAATCCTGCCAGGACCAGCGTCTTGCGCGATCGCTTCCGCGCGACGGGAGGCGCGACGGGCGCCGAAGCGGGCGGTGTCGCGGCATCGGCCTTCCGGACGGGAGCCGGCCCCTCCCCGCGCGCCCCGGCGGTCTCGTCGCCCAATTCGATCGCGTCCAACCGGTCACCATCCTCGCGCAACGACATGGCCGACATCCTAGAATGGAACTTTACTGACCGAACCGTTCGGTCATCGACGGGAACGATTGACGGCCGTCGCTGTGACGAGCTAGATATCACTGACCGAACGGTTCGGTCAATCAGGATCGCAACGATGTCCGCGAGCACCGCGACGCTGGAACGAGGCGCAGGCCAGGCCCCGGAGAGCGACAAGCGCCGCCAGATCCTCGACGGGGCGCGGCAGGTCTTCATGGGTGCCGGGTTCGACGGCGCGAGCATGGGCGAGATCGCCCGCACGGCCGGCGTCTCCAAGGGCACGCTCTACGTCTACTTCGACAGCAAGGAGGCGCTGTTCGAGGCGCTGACGCTGGAGGAGAAGCGCGGCCTGGCCGAGGCCCTGTTCCGGCTCGACGTCGACGACCCGGACGTCGCCGCCGTGCT
>CAZZZJ010000548.1:0-2750 GCA_964658355.1 Beijerinckiaceae bacterium | reverse complement strand
ATCTGCTCCGGATGCGTCTTGGCGCACATCTGGATCAGGCCCATCGGGAATTCCCAGTCCTTCGACTCGAAATAGAAGTCGGAGACCGCGAGCGTCTTCTGGAAGACCGTGTCGTTGACCTCCTTCGACAAGGCCATCAGCACCGACATGTTGTGGCGCATGTAGTTGCGGCCGACCTGGTCCGAGCCGTTAGCGAGACCGTTCGGGTGCGCGGAATTGGCCGAGCGCAGGAGCAGCAGCGCCGAGGAGAGCGCGCCGCAGGCGACCACGACGACGTCGGCCGAATAGCGCTCGGCCCGCCCCTGTCGGGTGACGTTCACCGCCGTCACCGTCCGGCCCGAAGCATCGGTCTCCAGCGTCGAAACATAGGCGTTGACGAGCAGGGTCACATTGTCGTGGCGGGCCAGCGTCGGGTCGACGGTCATGACCTGCGCATCGGCCTTGCCGTTCAGGAGGCACGGAAACCCGTCGAAGGCGTCGCAGCGGATGCAGATGCTCGTCGGCGTCGGGCGGCCCTCGCGCTCGTCGAGCTTGATCCCGAGCGGCAGGTGATAGGGGTTGAGGCCGACCTTCCCCCAATCGTCCGAAAGCTTCTGGATCCGCGGCTCGTGGCTGACCGCCGGATGATCGTAGGGGCCGCTCGACCACGGCTCGTTCGGGTCCTCTCCGCGGTTGCCGTGCACGGCGAACAGCCTCTCGGCCTGCGCGTAGTACGGCTCGAAATCGGCGTACGAGACCGGCCAAGCGGGCGAGATGCCGTCGACGTGGCGGACGTCGTCGAAGTCGCGCTCGCGCATCCGCAGCAGGGCCGCGCCGTAGACCTTCGAGTTGCCGCCGACGTAGTAGTGCAGCGCGGGGCTGAACGTGCGGCCGTCGCCGCCGTACCAGGTTTCCTTGGCCTGATAGGCGCCATCGACGAACACGGTCTGGGCGCTCCAGTTGTCCTGCGAGCGCGGAAGATAGTCGCCGCGCTCCAGCAGCAGAATGCGCTTGCCCGTCTTGGCCAGCCGCGCGGTCATCGATCCACCGCCCGGTCCCGAGCCGATGACGATGACGTCGTAATGGTCCTGCGGCATCGGGCGGCCTCGCACTGCGATCGGCATCGGAACGGGTTCGCCGGCCAACGGCAAAAGCCTGGAGGCGTTCCAGGCTGAGCCGTCACGGGACCGTGCTCGCTGCAATGCGGCAAACGCACGGCTCCGGGTCGCAACCGCCGGGAGCGATCGGCGTTGGGGAAACGAAGTACGCCGCCCTCGATTTCGGATCTCGCAATGCCCGCCACACCGCGCGCCCGATGACGTGGCTCGATCTCGTCGCCGCGCCGCTTCTCGCCAAGGTCTGCCTCGTCTTCATGTTTCCGCTCAGCGCCTACGACAAGGTCGCGCACTGGGACGAGGCGATAGTGCAGGCCAGATCCGGGCCCCTGCCCTTCCCGGCCCTGTTGCTCGTGCTCGGCATCCTGGTCGAGGCTCTGACACCGATCCTGATCGTGACCGGGTGGTTCGACCGCGCAGCCGCCTTCGTGCTTGCCGGGTTCTGCGCCGTTACCGCGTTGATGTACCACCCGTTCTGGCGCTTCCCGGACTTCTGGTCGAAGAACGGCGAAGGGCGCTCCCATTTCTGGGACTTCTTCAAGAACTTCGGGCTCGTCGGCGGATTGCTGCTGGTGGTGATCGGGGGTGCCTACGCGCCGGCCTCGCAGGTCGCCGCGCATCCCTTCTCGAACGGTCCCTGGGCCGCCTCCGCCTTGCTCGGTTCCAACTCGCCCGCTTCCAGTAACCGCTGAGGAAATCCCGCATGGCCGACCAGCAGAACGGCGGGCCGCCGCCCCGGATGCCATACTGGCACGTCTACACCGACGCCGACGGGGTGAGCCGCCAGAAGAGGTTCGAACTCGCGGCGTTCACGTTCGAGGGTATCGACCCGCAGACCGCGCCGCAGTGGAACGACAAGCAGGAGACGACCCAAGCCGGCGTCACCTTCACGGTGCTGCCGGTCGGCTGGGTCGGGCAATGGCACGAGAACCCGCGCCCGCAATGGATCGCAATTCTCTCGGGGCGCTGGTTTGTCGAGACCATGGACGGCACCCGCGTCGAGATGGGCCCGGGAGAGCTCATGATGGGCGAGGACCAGAACACGACGGCGCGTGACGGCCGGAAGGGCCATCTCTCCGGCACGGTCGGCGACGAACCCTGCACGATGATCGTCACCGGCCTCGACGTTGCGCCGACCGTGAATCGGCCCGGCCGCTTTAAGTAGAGCTTCACGCATGGACGGCTTCGAGGTCACCCAGCCTGCCTTCGCATCCTTCGTCCTGCCGAACGCGCCGCTGGAGAAGCTCGCCGAGGGGTTCCGCTGGTGCGAGGGTCCGGTCTGGTTCGGCGATCGGGACGAACTTCTGTTCTCCGACCTTCCGAACGACCGGGTGATGCGCTGGAGCGAGACCGGCGGTGTGTCGGTGTTCCGTGAGCGGACCGGCTTCGAGAACGGCCACGCCCGCGACCGACAGGGGCGCCTGCTGTCGTGCTCGCACCGCGACCGTCGGATCACGCGGACGGCGTGGGACGGCACGATCGCCGTGCTGGCCGATAGCTACGACGGCAAGCGGCTCAATTCTCCCAACGACATCGTCTGCAAATCCGACGGCACCATCTGGTTCACCGATCCGCCCTACGGCATCCAGACCGACTACGAAGGCGGCAAGCAGGATTCCGAGCTTCCCGCCAACGTCTACCGTTTCGATCCGCGCG
>CAZZZJ010000547.1:0-2759 GCA_964658355.1 Beijerinckiaceae bacterium | reverse complement strand
CCGGGATCGGCCGGTCGCAGCGGCAGAGCAGGATGTCGGGCTGGATGCCGATCGAGCGCAGCTCCTTCACCGAGTGCTGCGTCGGCTTGGTCTTCAGCTCGCCCGCCGAGGGGATGTAGGGCAGCAGCGTCAGGTGCACGAAGGCGGTGGCCCCGCGCGGCAGGTCGTTGCCGAGCTGGCGGATCGCCTCGAAGAACGGCAGGCCCTCGATGTCGCCGACCGTGCCGCCGATCTCGACCAGCACGAAGTCGAAGGCTTCGTTGCCGTCCAGCACGAAGTCCTTGATCGCGTTGGTGACGTGCGGGATCACCTGGATCGTCGCACCGAGGTAGTCGCCGCGGCGCTCCTTGGCGATGATGTCCTGGTAGATCCGGCCGGTGGTGATGTTGTCGGCGCGCGTCGCCGGAACGCCGGTGAAGCGCTCGTAATGCCCGAGGTCGAGATCGGTCTCGGCGCCGTCGTCGGTGACGAAGACCTCGCCGTGCTGCGTCGGGCTCATCGTGCCGGGATCGACGTTGAGATAGGGGTCGAGCTTGCGCAGGCGGACCGCGTAGCCGCGCGCCTGGAGCAGCGCCGCGAGCGCCGCCGAGGCCAGACCCTTGCCGAGCGAGGAGACCACGCCGCCGGTGATGAAAACGTACCGCGTCATGGGCCCTGGTCCATAGAGAAGGCTGTGCGATTCGCCAAACGGCATACCACCCGCGCCGCGCGATCCCGACGGGATATGCGCAACGCTGGATTGATCAGGCCTAGGGCGGGTGCGTTAAGTTTCTTTGGTCCGACGGAGACGGCGCGGCTGCGCCGTCGGAGCTTTACCGCGACTGCGGCGCATCGGGCACGCTTGGCTGGGCCGGGACGGGCGCGGCCGGGGCCGTCTGCGAGGCCGGCGCGCCCGCGGCCGGCGCGTTGTTCTGCTGGCGCAGGGTGTTCAACAGGTTGTCGGCGCCGTTGGGCTGGCCGACCGGCTGCGTGGTGCCGCCCGAGCCCTCGAGGATCGATTTCGGCGCGGCGGACCGGTGCGACATCACTGCAAGGGTCAGGCTGGTGACGAAGAACAGGGCCGCGAGGATCGCGGTGGCTCGCGTCAGCGCGTTGGCCTGGCCGCGGCCGGTCATGAAGCCCGAGACGCCGCCGCCGCTGCTGCCGGCGCCGAGACCGAGGCCGCCTTCGGACCGCTGAAGCAGCACCACGCCGATCAGCGACAGCACGATGATGAGGTGGACGACGATCAGGACGGTCTGCATCGGGATTCCGGAATCGTTTCAGTTCGTGCGTCGGTCCCGGAAGCCGCTCGCTGCCACGGGTCGCAAGGCGTGGGCACGGGCAATCAAGGCACGACGACGACCGGCGCTCGATCGCACCGGCTACAAATCTGCCGGGGGCATACACCACAAGCCGGCCGCCGCCAAACGTGACGAACGGCGATCCGATGTCAGAGGCATGGCTCCCCGGATGCGCGACCCGCATGCTCAATGTCGATCGCGGGATGCGGCGGATCGAACGCACGCCCCGATGTCCAGGAGGACGCCATGTCCGTCTCACGCCGTTCCCTGCTCGCCGTCGCGTTGACGGCCGCCATCCTCGTTCAGGCCATGCCCGCCGCCGCCGGCCGGGATGCCGAGGTGGAGGCGGCCGTCGACGCCCTGACCGGTGCCCTGATGGCTCCGGACGCAGCCGCCCTCGACGCGCTCACTCTCGACGGGCTCAGCTACGGCCACTCCAGCGGCGCGGTCCAAGACAAGGCGGCCTTCATCGACGCGCTGACGAGCCACCGCTCCGCCTTTCCGAGCATCGTCCTGTCGGACCGCTCGGTCTCGGTCGTCGGCGACGACGCTATCGCCCGGCACGTCTTCAGCGGCGAGACGGTCTCCGGCGGGAAGACCGTGCCGGTGCGCATCGGCGTGATGCAGGTCTGGCATCGCGACGGCGGCCGCTGGCGGCTTCTCGCCCGGCAGGCCTACAAGATCTGACGCCGCCGCTCAGGCGTAGGCCGCGCAGATCCCCAGGAAGTCCTCGGCCACGAGGCTGGCGCCGCCGACGAGCGCGCCGTCGACGTTCTCCACGGAGAGGAGTTCGCGGGCGTTGCCCGGCTTGACCGAGCCGCCGTAGAGGATGCGGATCTTGGCGGCCTCCTCGCCGACGAGCTTGTCCAACATCTCGCGCAGGGAGGCATGGACCTCGGCGATCTCGCGCGCCGTCGGTGTCCGGCCGGAACCGATCGCCCAGACCGGCTCGTAGGCGATCACCGTGTCGGCCGCGGTCGCGCCCTTCGGCGTGCCGATGGCGAGTTGCGCGCGCACGATGTCGAGCGCACGGCCCTGCTCGCGCTCCTCCATGGTCTCGCCGACGCAGATGATGCCGCACAGGCCCGCGCGCCTGGCGCCCAGGGCCTTGGCATGGACGCCGTCGTCGGTCTCGTGGTGGTAGGCCCGACGCTCGGAATGGCCGACGATGACGTAGGTGGCGCCGAGGTCGGCCAGCATCTCGGCGGAGATCGAACCGGTGAAGGCGCCGCTCGGCTTGGCATGGAGGTTCTGGCCGCCGATGGCGATCGGCGAATCGTAGGTCGCGGCCACGCAGGTCGAGATCAGCGTCGAGGGCGGGCAGATCAGCAGGTCGATCGTCTCGGCGAACGCAGGCGACAGGCCGGTCCGCACCGCATCGACCACGGGGATCGAGGCCCGCGTGCCGTTCATCTTCCAGTTGCCCGCAACCAGGGGCCGCCGTCCCGAACGCATCATCGATGTCCCTGCCGTCTC
>CAZZZJ010000546.1:0-2766 GCA_964658355.1 Beijerinckiaceae bacterium | reverse complement strand
CCAGACCGGTCTTCGACGACCTCACCGCCTTCCACCTCGCCCGCGACATCGCGCGGTGGGGCTGGACCGTGGGGGCGCACAGCTACGGCAAGCCCCGGGTGCTGGAGCCCGAATCGGCCCGTCTCCATATCGGGCGCTTCTGCTCGATCGGGCCGAACGTCACCATCGCGCTCGGCAACCATCGCACCGACCTCGTCACCACCTACCCGTTCAAGGCGCTCGCCGCGTTCTGGCCGAATGCCGCGGCGGGCGAGCACGACCATGCCACGCGCGGCGACGTCGTGCTCGGCGACGAGGTCTGGCTGGGAGCCAACAGCACGATCCTCTCCGGCGTCGCCATCGGCAGCGGCGCCGTGGTGGGCGCCGGCGCGGTGGTGCGCCGCGACGTGCCGGCCTACGCCATCGTCACCGGCAACCCGGCGGCCGTCCTGCGCTACCGCTTCGATGCGGCGACCATCGCGCGCCTGCTCGCCGTGTGCTGGTGGGGCTGGGACGATGCGCGGATCGCGGACAACCTGCCGCTGATCCTCGGCACCGACATCGAGGCCTTCCTGTCGTGCGCCGAGGCCGCTCCGACGACCGAGGCGATGGCGGCGCGCGGCACGGCCGGGCCGCGCAGGGCCAAGGCCAAGGCGTCGCCGCGCCCGCGGACGGCCAAGGCGGTCGAATGAGCGGGGCGGCCAGGTGGGGCCGGCACCGCCGTTGCGCGCAGGTGGCGATCCACGCTATCCCTGGGGGCCGGCCGTCCGGCCCGCACGCGCCTCGCCCTCGAAGGATCGAATGCCCGCCGCCGAACCGACGCCCAGGACCATCCTCGAAACGCTCGTGGCGTTCGACACCACCAGCGCGCTGACGAACCTGCCGCTCGTCGACTGGGTCCAGGATTTCGCGGAGGGCCACGGCGCCGCGGTCGAGCGGGTGCCGGACGAGACCGGCGAGAAGGCCGCCCTGTGGATCACGATCGGGCCGGCCGCCGTGCCGGGCTACGTGCTCTCCGGCCACAGCGACGTGGTGCCGGTGGCGGGACAGGACTGGACCCACGATCCGTTCCGGTTGACCGAACGCGACGGCCGGCTCTACGGGCGCGGCACCTCGGACATGAAGGGATTTCTCGCCGTCTGCCTCGCGCTGCTTCCGGAGATGGCGGCGGCACCGCTCGTCCGGCCGCTGCACCTCGCCCTGTCCTACGACGAGGAGGTCGGCTGCCTCGGCGTCCGTCCGCTGATCGCCCGGATGCGCGCGATGGGCATCGCGCCGCTCGGATGCTTCGTCGGCGAACCGACTGGCATGGACGTCGTCACCGGGCACAAGGGCAAGCATGCGGCCCGCGTCACCTTCCGCGGCAGGGCCTGCCACTCGGCCCTGGCGCCCGCCGGCGTCAACGCGGTGGAATACGCCGCGCGCTTCATCGTCCACGTCAAGCAATTAGCCGACGAAATTATTCTCTCCGGCGCGCGCGATCCCCTCTATGACGTGCCCCACACCACCGGGCTCAGCAGCGTCGTCCAGGGCGGCACCGCGCTCAACATCGTGCCGGATCGCTGCACCGTCGACTTCGAGTTCCGCGCCATCGGGGCCGACGATGCCGGAGCGCTGGCCGCCCGCGCGATCGCCTTCGCGACCGACGTGCTCGCAGCCGAGATGGCGGAGCGCGACCCGTCCTGCGGCGTCGCGGCGACCCCGCTGATCGATTATCCGGGTCTCGAGGCCGCCCCCGAATCCGACCTCGTGACCCTGGCCAAGCGCCTCGCCGGCCGCAACGGCCACGCCAAGGTCTCGTTCGGCACCGAGGGCGGGCTGTTCCAGGCGCTCGGCGACGTGCCTGCCGTGGTGATCGGGCCCGGCTCCATCGCCCGCGCCCACAAGGCCGACGAGTACATCACCCTCGCCGAACTCGATGCCTGCGCCGCCTTCGTCCGGCGGCTGATCGCCGACAGCTGCACGGGATGATGCCGGCGCGGCCGGGCCGTCGGGGCATCGCGGCGCGGCGACCGATCCGAAGGAGAACCCGATGACGCTCTGGCGCCTCACCGCTTCCGAACTCGCCGACAGGATCCGCAGCAGCGCCGTCTCCGCCCGGGAGGTGGCGCAGGATGCGCTGGCCCGGCTCGACGCGGTGAACCCGGCGATCAACGCCGTGGTCGAGCACCGTCCCGACGCGGTGCTGGCGCAGGCCGAGGCGATCGACGCCGCGCTGGCGCGGGGCGACGATCCGGGTCCGCTCGCCGGCGTGCCGGTGACGATCAAGGTCAACGCCGACCAGGCCGGCTACGCGACGACCAACGGCGTCACGCTGCAGCGCGACCTGATCGCCGAGAGCGACAGCCCGGTGGTCGCCAACCTGCGCAAGGCCGGCGCGGTGCTGCTCGGGCGCACCAACACGCCGGCCTTCTCGCTGCGCTGGTTCACCGACAATCGCCTGCACGGGGCGACGCGGAACCCGCGCGATCCCGCGCTCACGCCGGGCGGCTCGTCCGGCGGCGCCGCGGCGGCGGTGGCCGCCGGCATCGGCGCGCTGGCGCACGGCACCGACATCGCCGGCTCGGTGCGCTATCCGGCCTATGCCTGCGGCGTCCACGGCCTGCGCCCGAGCCTCGGCCGCATCCCGGCCTGGAACGCCTCCTCGCCCGAGCGCGGCATCGGCCCGCAGCTGATGGCGGTGTCCGGGCCGCTCGCCCGCTCCATCGCCGACATCCGGCTCGGCCTGCACGCGATGGCGGCGGCCGATGCCCGCGATCCGTGGTGGGTGCCGACCCCCCTCGAAGG
>CAZZZJ010000545.1:0-2770 GCA_964658355.1 Beijerinckiaceae bacterium | reverse complement strand
CCCATCGTCGATACGAGGTTCTCTACGTGAATACCGGTACCGTGAAGTGGTTCAACGAGACCAAGGGCTACGGCTTCATCCAGCCGGATGACGGCGGCAAGGACGTGTTCGTCCACATCTCCGCCGTCGAGCGCGCCGGCATGCGCAACCTGATCGAAGGTCAGAAGGTGTCTTACGAGATCCTGACCGACAAGCGCAGCGGCAAGGACGCTGCGGGCAACCTTCAGGCTGCCTGAGGCCATCGGTCTCCCATCCACGCGGCCGTGAACGCGGCCGAAACCATCCGACGCTGCCACTCCTCGGGAGCGGTCGCGCCGGACGGCCGAACGATCAAGACGACATCGTCAGACAGCAGAAACAGAGCCGGACCCGCACCAATGCGGAACTGAACCGGCCACATCGGAAGACAATCAAAGACACCATGTTGTTCGAATACACCCGACGCCGTAGCGTCCGGTCGCCCGTCACGGATTCGGCGACCTTCAAGGTGGGGTGCATCAAGCAGAGCGCGACGTTGGACGCCCCGACCCTCGACCTCAGCCACCTCATCGATCGATCCTATAATTATCATTCGCCCCGGGAACTGCGCTGGCACCTCGCCGAGCGCCTCGGGCTCCCGCCCACCACCTTGGCGCTTCGCGAATTCGCCCGCGCCTGACCGCACAGAGCCGATCCCGTCGAGACGGGGTCGGCTCTTTCTCGTTTTCGAGGTTGCTCGCTACCGGCCGCGGTCCCAAGCGGCGACGACCGCGTCGCGCAAGCCGTGCGGAACCGCGATCAGCTCGCCGTGGACCGGATCCGGCCTGTTGTAGACGGTCGGCACGCCGGCCATGTCGCTGACCGACCCGCCCGCCTCGCGCAGGATCAGGTCGGCGGCCGCGAGGTCCCAGTCGCGGGCGTTCGAGGAGACCAGCCCGACATCGACGGATCCTTCGGCCACGCGGGCCACCCGCAGCGCCAGCGACGGGATCCGGTCGATCCGATCGAAGGCGACGTCCGCCCGGTCTGGCGACGCCCCACGGGCCAGCCGGTCGATCATCGGCTTCGGACCGGTGACGCGGGCTGTCGGCAGCGCCGGATCCCGCGCGACGCCGATCGGCGTGCCGTTGCGCGTCGCGCCGCGTCCGCGGATCGCCTCGTAATTGTGCCCGAGGGCCGGCGCGTGGACGAAGCCGACCACCGGCTCTCCGGCCTTCAGCAGCGCCACGGCGATCGACCAGTCCTGGTGTCCCGACAGGAAGGCGCGGGTGCCGTCGATCGGGTCGACGATCCAGACGAGGTCGTGACCGATCCGCAGCGCGTCGTCGACCGTCTCCTCGGACAGCCAGGCCGCCGCCGGCACGATCTGGCTGAGGCGGATCTTCAGAAAGGTGTCGACGGCGACGTCCGCCTCGGTGACCGGCGAACCGCCGGCCTTCGACCAGATCTTCGCCGAGGTCTGGCTACCGCTTCGGAAGAAGGGCAGGGCGAGGGAGGCCGCCTCGCGAAGGGCCTCGCGCATCTCCGGCACGAGGGCGAGCACGAAGTCCGCTGAGATCGGGTCGGTCATGGCGGTCCGTGTCCGGCGACGGGGGAGAGGTCGGCATCGCGGGTCGCACCGACCCAAACGCCGGCGCGGCGTGCGGATGGTCCCGATCGCGACAGGGGGACGACGCGCCGGAGCGCGCGCCGGTCCCGTTGTAGGGTGTGCTCGGAAGCGCCACAAGGATTGCGAGGCCGCAGTGCGATTCCGGCGTTTTTCACCGATCGCCGCAAGGAACCATTGAGCATTCCGAGCGGGAGGACGATGTCCACGATCGCTTAACGCTCACTCTTAAGGCACCGTGGGGAGGTTAGACGCCATTCTGCTTGGCATAACGGACGACCCAAGCAGGTCGCCACTTGCAACCGGACGGCGGGCAGATGAACACTCTCGACACCATGGACCGCAACCCGACCGATCATCTTGGCGCGGCCGGCAATCTCGGCCGGATCGATGACGCGACCCAGGGCGGCGCGGCGCCGGCGGACTTCGCCTTCGTCGCCTCGGAGCTTCCGATGTTCGGCATTTCCGGATCGCTGCGCAAGCCCGTCGGCATCGCGCTCACCTTCGCCGAGGACGAGGCGGAGAGCTGCGGCGAAGATCGGTTCGACCTCTGCCTCGTCGATGCCGCGGGCAGCGTCATCACCCGCCTCGGGCCGTTCTGCGAGGACGAGGTCGTGGCCACCTGGCGCGACCTCGCCGCCCGCACCGGCTTGCCGCGGATGATTGTCCGCGAGGACGGCGTGCTCGCCACCGTCGCGCCGCAGGTCGGCCGGCTGATGCTGGGCAAGACCCGCATCCGGCGGCGGCACGGCTCGCTCGGCGATCGCCGCCCGCGCTTCCTGGTGCGCCGCAAGACCGGCCGCCTCCCGGTCCGCCCGCAGATCCACCGCGGCGAGAACGAGATCATCGCTCGCTCGTGAGCGATCGATCCTAGCCCGCCCAGCCCTGGTTGATCGTATCAGCCGCCAGGCCCGCGAACAGAATCAGTCCGGCCCCGCGATTCGAGCGGAACAAGGCCAGCGCCTCGCGCCCGTCCCGCACCTTGAGACGCAGGACCTGCCGCCCGAGATGCCCGGCGAAGGCCGCGATCCCGACGAACCCGAGCAGCCCGGCCCCGGCCCCATAGGCCGCCGCCCCGAGCAGCAGCACGGCCGCTCCGTAGCAGGCCCCCACCGCCAGCCGAAGACGCCCGCCGAAGAACCGCGCCGACGAGCGGATGCCGGCGATCTCGTCGTCCTCGATGTC
>CAZZZJ010000544.1:0-2774 GCA_964658355.1 Beijerinckiaceae bacterium | reverse complement strand
TGCTTGAGCCCGTCGAGCGCCGAGGCGCCGTCGGTATAGGTCTGGATCCGATAGCCTTCGGTCTCCAGCGCGATCGACACCGAGGTGAGGATGTTGCGGTCGTCGTCGACGAGGGCGATGGTCGGCATGCGCGTTCCTTGACTGATCGGGGCGGTGCGGGCGCGTAACGAGGGCCTGCGTCGCCGCCTCCGGCCCCGGACGGGGCAGGCAAAAACGCGAACGCGACGACGAGTCGTATGACCGTGTCCGTTTCGCGCGGAAGGTCTGGTGCTTTAAGCCGAACTTTCGAAAAAAGCGAGCGGCCATGGTAGCTTGGCCGTATCCGGGCGATGCGCCGCGTCTCGCCGGCCTCGTCGCCGGCTCCGATTTCGCCCTATGATGCGGCGGGCGCGAGGGTTTTTCCGGGCGCCGCTTCGGGGAGCGACGGGCGCGATGGCTGAGACATCCGACAGCGTGGGCGGGACCGAATCGGGCGAGCCGCGCGGCCCGGCGCGCCCGCTCCCGGCGGCGCAGGCCCCCTTCGATGCGATCGGGCTGTCGCGGCGGCTCTTGCGCAGCATCCGCTCCGGCGCCTTGGCGACGCTCGATGCCGACGGCACCCCGTTCGCGTCGCTGGTCACCATCGCCACCGACGTCGACGGCACGCCGCTGATGCTGCTGTCGCAGCTCTCCGCCCATACCCGGAACCTGATCGCCGATCCGCGCTGCTCGCTGCTGTTCTCGGCCGGCGGCAAGGGCGATCCGCTCGCCCATCCGCGCCTGACCGTCGCCGGACGGGCGCTGCGCACGCTCGAAGCGCGGGCCCGGGAACGCTTCCTCGCCCGGCACCCGAAGGCGGCGCTCTATGCCGACTTCCCGGATTTCGGGTTCTTCGCCCTGGAGCCGACGGCCGGCCATCTCAACGGCGGATTCGCCAAGGCGGCGACGCTGACCAAGGCGGAACTGCTGCTCGATCTGACCGGCGCCGAGGCGCTGGTGGCTGGCGAGCGCGGCGCGATCGAGCACATGAACGCCGACCACGCCGACGCGCTGGCCCTCTACGCGACCGCGGACGGGGCCGCGTCTTGGCGCCTCACCGGGCTCGACCCGGAAGGCATGGACCTGCTGGCCGGCGACCGGACGGCACGGGTGACCTACCCGGACCCGGTCCACGACATGGGCGCGTTGCGGAAGGTCCTCGTGGTCATGGCGGCCCGGGCCCGAGAGAAGCAGGCACCGGCGACGTCGGAGCCGCCGCAGCCCTGATCCGGCATGCCCGGACGTCCGTTCGATTGCCCAAGAGGGGCCGAGCCTCCTCAGACCTCCTCGGCCGCCGGCTTTTCCGCGTCGGTCTCGGTCTCGGTCTCGTCGGCCGCCTCCGTCTCCGGCTGGGCCTCTGCACCGACCGGCGGCCGGGTGTTGCGGCGCCGGCTCCAGCCGGGCGTCGCGCGGGGCGCGCCGCGCGTCACCTCCTCGTTGCCCTCGAGGACGCGCTTCACCCGCGCATTGAAATCCGACATCGAGATGCTGGGCGAACGCCCGTTGGGGGGAGTGCGAGCCATCGGGGGCCTTCCGCTTGGTAGCCCAAAGCACGGGATTGCGCGGAGGGTATCGCTCCTAGATAGGGCCGAACGCCCCAAATCCGAAGGGCCGCCAGCCCGGACCCGGTCATTCGGCCGCCGGGGGCGCCGCTTTTGCCCCGCGACGACGCCCGCGCTTGGCGCTCTCCCCCGCGGCTGCTATCCCGCGGGCGACCGACACCGCCTCCTCACATCAGACGGCGCGCAGCGATGGCCCTTCGGCCGGTCGCCTCGCGCCGGAGATCCGCATCGATGACGACTACGCCGATCGACAACATCCGCAACTTCTCGATCGTCGCGCATATCGACCACGGCAAGTCGACGCTCGCCGACCGCCTGATCCAGACGACCGGCACCGTGGCCCTGCGCGACATGAGCGAGCAGATGCTCGACTCGATGGACATCGAGAAGGAACGCGGCATCACCATCAAGGCGCAGACCGTGCGCCTGGAATACCGGGCCGAGGACGGCAAGGACTACATCCTCAACCTCATGGACACGCCCGGCCACGTGGACTTCGCCTACGAGGTCTCGCGCTCGCTCGCCGCCTGCGAGGGTTCGCTGCTGGTGGTCGACGCCTCCCAGGGCGTCGAGGCGCAGACGCTGGCCAACGTCTACCAGGCGCTCGACGCCAACCACGAGATCGTGCCCGTCCTCAACAAGATCGACCTGCCGGCCGCCGAGCCGGAGCGCATCCGCGCCCAGATCGAGGAGGTGATCGGCATCGACGCCTCGGAAGCCGTCGCGATCTCGGCCAAGAGCGGCCTCAACATCGAGGCGGTGCTGGAGGCGATCGTCAAGCGCCTGCCGCCGCCCAAGGGCGACCGCGACGCGCCCCTGAAGGCTCTGCTCGTGGACAGCTGGTACGACGTCTATCTCGGCGTCGTGGTGCTGGTCCGCATCGTCGACGGCGTGCTCAAGAAGGGCATGAACATCCGCATGATGCGGGCCGACGCGGTGCACGGCGTCGACAAGATCGGCGTGTTCCGCCCGAAGATGGCCGATATCGGCGAGCTCGGCCCCGGCGAGGTCGGCTTCTTCACCGGCTCGATCAAGGAGGTCGCCGACACCCGCGTCGGCGACACGCTGACCGAGGACAAGCGCCCGTGCAAGGAGATGCTGCCGGGCTTCAAGGACGTGCAGTCGGTGGTGTTCTGCGGGCTGTTCCCCGTGGACGCGGCCGAGTTCGAGACCCTGCGCAGCGCCATGAGCAAG
>CAZZZJ010000543.1:0-2780 GCA_964658355.1 Beijerinckiaceae bacterium | reverse complement strand
TCTCCGGCGCCCAGCGCCGCTCCTTCGCCCATAACGACCTCGACGCGCTGGAGACCCTGCTCCAGGCCACCCGTAACGAGCATCGCCGCGCGCTGATCGTGATCGAGGGGCTCTACAGCATGGATGGCGACGCGCCGGATCTCGCCGGCTTCATCGCCCTCAAGGAGCGCTACAACGCCTGGCTGATGGTCGACGACGCCCACGGACTCGGCGTCCTCGGTCGCACCGGCGCCGGGCTGTTCGAGCATGCCGGCATCGATCCGAAGCAGGTCGACATCTGGATGGGCACCTTCTCGAAGACGCTCTCGGCCTGCGGCGGCTACATCTGCGGCGCGGCGGCGCTGGTCGAGTACCTGAAATGCACCGCCGGCGGCTTCGTCTACAGCGTCGGCATGTCGCCGCCGCTCGCCGCGGCGGCCGAGGCCGCCCTCGCCGTGATGCACGACGAGCCCGATCGGGTCGAGCGCCTGCGCCAGAACGGCGCCCTGTTCCTCGCCTGCGCGCAGAAGCACGGGCTCGATACCGGAACCAGCATGGGTCTCGCCGTGATCCCGGTGATCGTGGGTGACTCGCTGAAGTCGGTCACGCTGTCCGATCGGTTGTACAAGCGCGGCATCAACGTGCAGCCGATCATTCATCCGGCCGTCCCGGAGCGGGCTTCGCGTCTGCGCTTCTTCATGACCTCGGAGCATACGCCCGAGCAGATCCGCGAGACGGTGACGGCGGTGGCCGAAGAGCTCGCGGCGATCGAGAAGGGCGGCTCGCTGATCGAGCAGCTTTTGGCCAAGCGCACCTGACGTCCGGCCCGATCTGAATTCCTGCCGCCTGGGGCCCGAAGCCCGGCCGTCTTGATGTCCGGTCATCCGCGTCGATCGTGCGATGCCGGACGCTCCTTGAAGTCTCGCCTTTTGCGGAGTGACGACGCGGCGGCTCGCCGTCGGCTACGACAAGTCCGTCGATGCAACCGCGGCGACGGTCGACCCGCCATTCCGCCCATCCGAGGAATGTTCGCTTAACGGTCCCTTAACCACGTCCTGCAACGTTGGCGATGTCTTCCGAGGATTGCCGACCATGCTGCATTCCGATCCGCTCCTCACCCGCCCCGTCCTGGTCCATGCCGGGTTGCTCGCGCGGGCGGTGAATGGCCTGAAGGGCCAGGCTGCATCGCCGGCCGAGATGTGGCGTCTGCTGACCGACAATTTCACCGTCGATCTCGATGCGGTCGCCGCGCTGATGCCGGTCGCAGAGCCCGAGCCGGTCTGGCTCGCCGCGCGGGACTGATGCGGCCAGATCACAGCTGCTGTCGGCTTCGCCGAGCTGGCACGGCACCTGCAAAGCCGACAGCACAATCAAGAGAAGCGTCGTTACGAGGAGCGCCCGGACAAGAAACACGCGGTGGCTCGAACGCCTGAGCACCCCGCGGACCTGTCGATCACGCGAACTCGGGGTCCGTCATGTCCGAACTGTTGTCCGTTGCCCTCGTCTGCGCCGGGACGCTCCTGGCCCAGGATTGCTCCCGCGAAACGGCTCTCGACGTCATCGTCTCGCCGGCGCGCACGCCGATGGAATGCATCATGCACGCCCAGACCATGGCCGCCGCGGCCGGGCTGCCGGGCGGCGACCACCGCTACCTCAAGGTGTCCTGCGAGCACCGCCGCACGGAGGCGGAGCCGGTCTCGGTCGCGCGCCGAGCGTCCTGAGCGTCCCTCAGCCGACCGGCACGAGGGTGTCGCCGACCGAGAGTGCGCCGCCGGCGATCACCTCGGCGTAGATGCCGCAATCGCGGTGGCCGAGGCGCGCGTCGATCGCCCACGGGATGTCGAGGTCCCGCACGCCGCTCGTCGGATCGACGTTGGTCGCCGCGCATCGCACCGTGCGCTGCGTCAGCTTGAGCCGAAGCCCGCTCGGCGCCTCGAGCACGGTTCCGCTCATCTCCAACTCGGCCCAGGGCTCGAGCCCCTCGACGAGGAGGTTGCCGCGGAAGCGCAGCGGGTCGACGGTCGCGCCGACGTAGTCTTCGATGGCGCGCACGCTCGCGAGGTTGATGAGTGAGACGAAGCCGATCTTCGAATCCGTGAAGCGGAACCCCGTCTGCTCCGGGGCCGTCAGAACCCGCGGCTCGCCGCGCAGGGAATGCGGCAGCAGGCGCCGCATCAGGTCCTCCAGCTTCGCCCGGCCCGTCTCGGTGGCGAGCCTCGCGACCAGCGTCTCGCCTTCCGCCTCGACGGTGAGCGTCGCCGTGGCGTCGTCGTAGCGCGTGCGCAGGCGCGCCAACGCCTCGTCGCGCATCAGCATCAGGTACTTGGTCTTGGGCTGGTGGCGCGGGGCGATGGGGTTGAAGCCGGAATCGCCGTTCTCGATCGCATAGAGGCGGTCGCCGGGGAAATAGCCCGAGGTTTCCAGCTCCGTCCGCTCCAGGGCTTCGGGGCTGAGACCCTTCACGGGGTAGCGGTAGAGGGCTGAGAGCGTCGCGGTCATGCGCGCATCGTGGCCCTGATTTTCCGTGACGCGCAAGGGGGCGCCTCCCTCTTGTGGTGCGCAATTGCAACACCACATCCCTGTGACCGGCGGCTTTCGGCGCCGGGGCTTCCGTGGCGGGTTTCGCCGGGAGGCGACGTCTCGGGCCGACATCGCGCCTTCTTGGGCGACGGAGGCCGAAGCGGTAGGATAGTCGCCAGCATGAACTTCGAAAAATACACCGAGCGCGCCCGAGGCTTCGTCCAGGCCGCGCAGAACCTCGCGATGCGCGAGGGCCATCCCCAGTTGCAGCCGGGCCACCT